>JAQIBZ010000412.1 GCA_027858815.1 Desulfobacteraceae bacterium | reverse complement strand
AAGCTTGTCTTTGAGTGTTATCATTTAAATCATCACCTTTAATTCGTTGATTATTTTTTGCCAGAACAGAACCGTTATTTTGTCAAAACAATTTTTTAAGAAAAAATCAAAACAAAATTTTTACTACAGAATATCACATTACGTGAAATCAAAAACTGAGATTTCATGTATATTGCAGAATTATATTTACTGATAATGCTTTAACATATCTAATTTTTTTGATAATAACAGAGTTTCATGCCATTTGTCGTACCCGTGCATTTATTTAGCACGCATTGAAACGAGTCTTCCAAAACGGAAATATAAACGTACATGACCGTTATCCATAACAAAGACAAGCTCAACAACCTGGCCGGGGAAATCTGGAAAAAGAGAAAATAATTTTCGAGGATTATATGAGTTTAGCAGGCAAACGCTCCGATCAAGGTGACTCTTACCAGGGCCTTGTGGCTATGAAATGGGTCATCCGACTTTTGGAAGATGCAACAATCGATTTTATTCAAGTTCAATCGACAGGCATACCCGGCTTTGATGCTTCAGTTTCTGTTGATGATATTGTAGTTTTTTTCAAAAGTGGAACCAAATATTTCATTCAAGCCAAAAAAAATCAGCCAAAGCATAAAGATGGTCATTCAGCGACAAAGTTTTACAAGAGGAGTTGATTAAGGCCGCTAACCAATTAAAAAACAACGCTGATAGCATTGTTAAATTTTATTCTCGTTCTGCTTGGGGTGAATTAAAATTGCTATCCGAAGCATGTCTACAATTTACCGGTGGCTATTCAAGCTTCAAACGGGGTGCACCAAAAAATCAAAAAGACCTACTGCTTAAATTTTCAAAAATCATCTCAAAAACTGAAAATGATGCCTTTAGCATAGCTTGCAGAATTTATTTTAACCTTACCGAAGACTACGAGGATTTTGAAAAGCGCAATCTATTTGATCTTGATCGTGTTGTCCCCAAAGCACAGTTAGCCATGTCTGTATTCAATTTATTCATTACAAAACATCAAGCCAGCCTTCCCGGTGCCCCGAGCATTATTAATCGAGAAATGTTGATTCAGGCATTAAACAAAGAAGGATTAGCGCCATTTCCTAAAAAATCAGAATCGCAAATCCTCAAAACATTCAGAGTGGCTTCTGCAATCGGGCGTAAAGATATTGACAGAGATATTGATAATCAAAAAATTCCTCGTCAAGAAATAGATGTTGTTATGGGTCTTATCAGAGGCAATTCCAAAACCATACTCCTGACATCTGGACCCGGAAGTGGGAAGACGTGCCTGTTATATGATCTGGCGGATCGCATTGAAACTGATAATTTATGGGGGCTTCTGTTTGTCAAAGGCGATCGATTCTCCAAAGCAGACTCTGAAAGAGTAATGACCGAAAATGGTTTACCTGAAAACATAGTCGGCCAATGCGGCCGATTATCAGAATACCGTCGGGTAGTGATAATTATAGATTCACTGGATGTATTGTCTTTAAACCGCAGCCATGGCGCACTTAAAGTTTTTATTAGCTTAATCGACCGTTTAGAACGTCTTAAAAATTTAACTGTTGTGACCGCTTGTCGAACATTCGATTTGACTTATGATCCCATGCTTCAGGGGCGGAAATGGGGCCATCGGCTTGCGCTATCTCCTCTTGATTACGAATCTGTTGTGGCACCGATGCTTATCAAATGGGGAGTGGATGCTGGAGACTTGGAAGAAGAAATTTGTAAAATGATATGCAACCCGCGTCATTTGAGCCTCTTCCATCATCTGATCAAAACCGGATGCACACATAATATCCGCTCATCATATGATCTGCATAATCGTTATCTTGAAGAGGTGGTCGTAAAGGGAGAGGGTTTGGGCCAGCAGGCTATGGCCATTCTTGATAAAATGGCTGCCGAGTTTAATGCAAGACGAAGTTTGAACATGCCAAAAGCATCTCTTCAGGCAGATGAAAAAATACTCCAGAGCTTGGCCAGTATTGGAGCAATTAAAATACAATCTGATGGGTTAGTTGAATTTGGTCATCAAACAATGGCAGACTGCCTGACTGTTCGACATGCTCTGAGAAATGGAAATACTCTTAAGGATTTTATTCTCGAACATCCGCAACTACCATTCATTCGCCCGGCCGTTCAATCATTTTTTTTCCATCTGCGGTCGCACGACCCCAAAGAGTTTAGCCGTCAAATCACTGCTGTTATTATAAATGATCAAATTTCCTACCACCTCAAACGTCTTGTGAGCGAATCAATCGGCGAACTGGTTCCTACAAATGATGATATCCATTTGGTCCTCAGATTGTTTAGAGAAAACCCTGAACTTTTTGAGCGGATGTTATGGCAGGTCATAAAAAATGATTGGTTGGAGTTTCTTGAGGAACATTGGTTGCCAGCGGTTTTGGCTAATCCCGAGAAAGACAAGTGGTTAGTTCAGTTTTCAGGACGGTTGAAAATCTGGATGAATATTTATCCCAACAAAGTGATAGCGCTCTGGCTTCAGCTATTGGAGCAATCTAAAAATCCTGGACAAGCAGTTTGGGCGATAACGATTGCCCTTGATAAATTTCAACATTGGGACACGCCTGATATTGAAAAACTTTTAAGACTTCTGGTGAATAATTCTGTATCTGTCAAGTCATTCATAACTAAACCGATTGCCCGATGGGTTGACCATACAGGAGAAGGGGATCACTTGATGTGGGAGGTTATAACCAAAGGAATAAAGAGCGAAAAAATAACATCACAAAATTTAAATAATGAACTTCTATGCAATAAGCATTGCTTCCATCGGGAAGATTTTCTCAAAGACCGCTTAAAATTATCTGACTCAATGATGTCCATTGCAATAAACACAATAGAATCATGGTGTAACCATAATCCAATCGAAACGATCGGGCATAACATAAACCCACAGTTTATAGAGAAAACATCATGGCGGTATATCCATACCCGTCATAGCATCAGAGGATATGGCGATTTGGAATATCTTTTCGATCACATAGAAGATGCTATCAAATATCGTGCAGAAAAAAACGATACATGGTGGCTTAAAAGCGAAGAACGTTTGAGGTTATCACCAATTGTGGTATTTCGTTACTTCCTGATCATAGGATATCATAAGAACTTAAAAGAAAATATTTCCGGTTTGGAAATGATCTTTCAGGACAGTGAGCTATTCCGCTATAGCAAGCTTGATTTTTTACTCGGTGAACTGATGCGAAAGGCTTACCCTCTGATTTCAGAACAATCACAAGAAGCCAATCAGAAAATACTTCATTTATTGTATTCTGATATTGAAAACCCAGAAGGGGAATCACCGGTATGGATATATCGCAATCGATATGAATTTCTTATTCAAATTCCGATTATTTATCGAACAAAAAAAACACAAGATTTTATTGATCAGTGGGCACATAGATTCGGCACACAACGACCACTACCACAAATATATTCTCGCGGAGGCACTGTCCGTGCCCCGGTTTCTGCTGAGAAGATACTTACCCTGTCTGACCATGGAATTCTTCGTCTTCTTAAGCACTATAATGATCCAATAATGGATAGATGGGAAGAAATTGACGGGAAACTGACTGGGGGGTGTCGTCCTGATATAAGTTGTCACTTTATGCCAGAAAAGGAGATGGTGTAAAATGGCAAGGGTAAGATATAGTGACGCTTTTAAACGTCAGATAGTGGAGGAAATTGAGAGCGGCC
>JAQIBZ010000393.1 GCA_027858815.1 Desulfobacteraceae bacterium | reverse complement strand
TTCCAATGTAAGCCCCCATATGGTCGGTCATATGCTGTTGTGCATCTTCAACACTTTCAAGGTCCCACATCAGATTGTTATGCGGCATATTCAAACCGTTCAGTGTATCGAAGAGAGCCAATACATGCGCATTCATTTCGAAATCGGTGATACTTTGATGAAAATCAATCATTCTTCCATTAACTTCATCCCTTACATCCTGAGAAATCATAATTCCGTTTTCCGGATTTCCATCCGCATCCATAGACTGTAAAAATCGGCCCATATTCGTCACAACGGGATGGGTCACCCCTTGCGACATTTCCGATGCATCGAGAAAATCCATTGGGGTCATCACTTCTCCAGCCATTGCTTCGCCCAGTAACACATCTCCAATGGCAAACGTCATCATTTCACCCTCGTAATACATGAAATGACCGTTTTCATCCGTTACGCCTGAGTGTGTGGCTGAATGATAATCAAGCCCCTGCACCGGACTGTCTATAAATGTCCCTTCCAGAAGGCTCGATGAAATTCCTGCTGCGTCTGAGCTGCTGCCGGAACTACCGGAGCACCCCGCAGTCAAAAAACCGATCAATGTTATTGCCATTGCAAGGCCAACCATTTGAGCGGTCATTTTTAGTTTCACCTGCTGATACATTTTATTTGTTTTCATTTTTACTCCTTTTTAAATTGATAAATAAATGGTTATTGATTTATTGTAAGATCATATTCATGAATAAATTTTATTAAGTTTTATGGAATGCATACTTGCAATCGACATGCCACATTGTATCAGGGATTTTAAAAATCAATTTTCCAATTGTTAACTTCTTCTTTTGATGGAGTTTTTTTATGTAACCGGTACAAATACAGAATAAAAAATCAAATGATGAGCAAATTCTTTTCACACTTCATCTGAAAATATGGCTTTCATGTGAAAAAAATTCGCACTTGAGGTGCGTTAATATTTATATGCGAATTTTTTACGCACTTACACCTTCTGTGAAAGCAATCTAAATTTATTACCCCCCTAAAAACAGCCTTTAATATTTATCACCAATAACCTTAAATTCAGTTTAAATTTCACGACACGACCTACATCTCTCTGGTATATATCAAGGAGAATAAAACTTTGACTTTACAGAACAAAATATCTATTATGGATTTACTTTTCAATTATTACGATACTACCATCTCAAGCGTCCAATTCATGAACATGTTTAATCCCGGAAAGATTTCAGTCCAATAAACTGAACTCTGGCATACATATTGAAACACCTATTCGTTAAAATGTTGACCCTTGTTTTATTTTTCAAAAGAGGACCAGAAATGATGAAAGCAAGTTACAGAAATAACCTTTTTTCTTTTACGGCGGTTTTGTTCGTTGCCATTTTGTTTCCAATGACAGGCTCGGCAGAAACCATGATCTGGGCACCTGCTCCTTTGGGTGTGCTGATTGAGGAAGGGCTTTCAAACAACCAATCCATCAACAGTCTTAAATCACAGATTGAGGCGCTAAACGACTTGGAATCTGTGGCCGGCTCTCTACAAGATCCTAAAGTCGGGTTTGGTTTGCTCAACCTTCCGATAGACAGTTTCAGTTTTGATCAGGAACCGATGACCCAGAAGCAAATATCTATTTCCCAGAAGTTCCCGTGGTTCGGCAAGCTGGACCTCAAAACACAAAGAGCGACGCTGACTACGGGACAAAAGGCGATGGCTTTGGTTTCTGAAAAACTGACGCTTTCAAAAAACATTGCCCATGGTTGGTATGATTTGGGGTTTGTTTCAAAAAGTCAGGAGATTAATTCCCGGCTGATCCAGCGGGTTCAGCAGATCTTGCGTTCAGCCGAAAGCAGATATGCTACCGGTTACGGCCTTCAGCAGAACATTTTCCAGGCCCAGGTTGAACTCAGCCAATTATCAGATGAAAAAATTACACTACAGAAAAAAAGACGCATTACAGAAGACCGGCTTAATGAATTGTTGAATCGGGAATCGTTTGAATCTATCAAGGCCCCGGTCGAATTGGATTTCCCAGATCTTAAAATAGGCACGGATATTGCCGTGCCAACCCTGCAAAGCATTGCCCGTAAATATAACCCGGTTTTAAAAACCAAAGAAATTGAAATCCTAAAAGAACAAACCAATATCGATCTGGCCCATAAGGATTACATGCCGGATTTTGATATCAAACTGGCCTACGGTCAGCGAGATAGGAGCCAGGCCGGACAGAACCGGGATGATTTTTTCTCAGCAGTCCTGGCGATGAACATCCCCGTATGGAAAAACAGCCGGCAAGACAAAAACTTGTCTGCGGCAACAGCATCACATCATGCTGCGGAACAATCCTATCAATACCTGCAAGAAAGCCTGAACCATCAAGTGGATGCGCTGGCCACTGAAATTCAGGATTTGCAGGAAAGTTTCAAGCTGTATAAGGACTCACTGCTGCCTCAGGCCAAACAATGGGCGCGGGCGGCAAAGAATGCTTACGAAGTGGATAAAGTTGAATTTGATACCATGATAGACGCCCAAATTCGTTTGTTAAAATTTGAGCTTCAGGCGGAAAAATACCTGTTTGACATTTATAAAAAACGAGCTGACCTGGAAACTGTTATTGGAAAACCATTGGATGTTGTTACAGCTTTAAAATAGATAGATGGGATAAAATTACAAAATAAGGAACAAAAGGGTGCAGACAATGAATGATCGTGTAAATAAACAAAAATCAGGATTCCCGTTTCGAACAATTTTTGCAACTGTTTTGTTAACAAGTATTGTTATTATCGGTGGCATGGTTTTGTTCGGCTATATTCATTTCGGGTTCCAGCATGATCACTCTGAATCCGCTATGGTTGGTGATTCTTCGAACGCGACATTATATTCGTGCGGGATGCATCCATGGATAGTTGTCGGAGAGCCGGGTAATTGCCCTATATGCGGGATGAAATTAACCCCGAAAAGAGATACGAAAGATGATGCCGCTGTAGCCAAAGAAAATAAAATCGCCTACTGGCGGGCGCCGATGAATCCGACTGAAATTTATGATAAGCCGGGTAAGAGCGCCATGGGCATGGATCTCGTTCCGGTCTATGAAGACAGCAGCGCCAGGGGAAACGCCATCTCCATTGATCCCGTGACCCGCCAGAACATGGGAATCCGCACGGCGGTTGTCCAAAAAGGACCAATGATGCACACACTTCGGACCTATGGGCACATCACCTATGATGAAACACGGGTGACCCGCGTCAATCCGAAATACAGCGGGTGGATTGAAATTCTTTACGTTGATTTCAAGGGCCAGGAGGTTAAAAAAGGAGACCCCCTGTTTACCATATTTTCCCCGGAATTGATCACCGCACAGCAGGACTACCTGGAAGCGTACCAAAATAACAAGGATTACCCGAGCAAAACAAACGCGAGGATGTTAGACACCGTCCGGCTCAGGCTGTTGTACTACGATCTCGGGGAGCCTGAAATTAAAACCATTGAAAAAAACAACGCGGTGCTCCGGACCATCACCATCCGATCCCCCTTTTCCGGCGTGGTCATCGAAAAAAAAGCTTTTGAGGGTGAATATGTGAAGGCCGGCACGATTGTCTACGAAATTGCAGATCTGTCGGTGATATGGGTGGAAGCCCACATCTACGAATACGAGCTTTCGATTGTGGCTAATGGACAGGCAGCGGAAATGACACTGCCATATATTCAGGGGAAAAGCTATAAAGGGAAGATCGCCTATGTTTATCCCTACCTCCAGAGAAAAACCCGTGATGTCGTGGTTCGGCTGGAATTCGACAATCCGGGGATTCTGCTGAAACCGAATATGTATGCGGATGTCCTGATACAGACGGAGGGCGAAAAAATCGGGATTCAGATCCCCGACGAAGCGGTCTTACGGTCAGGCGAACGAAATGTCGTGTTTGTCACCCGGCCGGACAACAAGTTCATCCCCCGGGAGGTGACCCTGGGCATGCCGCTTGACAACGGAAAAATCCAGATATTGACCGGGCTTGCGCCGGGAGAAACCGTCGTGACTTCGGGCCAGTTCATGCTCGATTCCGAATCCAAATTAAAAGAAGCGGTTGCGAAAATGATGGACGCCAAAAAGGCCGAAGCAGAATCCGCTCCGAAGCCGGCATCGGATTTCTTTGATGACGTTGACGACACGCAGGCGCAGAAAAATGATGCGTTTTTTGAAGATATGAAATAAGGGCATCGCAAAAGGAACTTTCAAATGATTAAAAAAATAATAGAATGGTCCATACACAACAAGTTCATGGTGATACTGGCCACGCTCTTTGTGATCGCAGGCGGCGTCCTGGCGTTAAATACGATCCCAGTGGACGCCATACCCGACCTGTCTGACATCCAGGTCATCATATTCGCCGATTATCCCGGCCAGGGTCCCCAGGTCGTTGAAGACCAGGTCACCTATCCCCTGACCACGACCATGCTGAGTGTTCCCTATGCTAAAACAGTCCGGGGGTATTCGTTTTTCGGGTTATCCTTTGTCTATATCATTTTCGAAGACGGAACCGACCTGTACTGGGCTCGCTCCCGTGTTCTGGAATATTTAAACGCCGTCGCGGATCAACTACCCAATGGGGTGACACCGCGGCTGGGTCCTGACGCCACGGGCGTCGGCTGGGTTTACGAGTACGTGCTAAAGGACTCTTCCGGCACGCATGACCTGGCGGAACTCCGCTCCATTCAGGACTGGTTTCTCCGCTACGAGCTGGTGACGGTACCGGGCGTGGCCGAAGTGGCCAGTGTCGGCGGGTTTGTAAAACAATACCAGGTCGAGGTGGACCCCAACAAGCTGCTGGCGTACAACATCCCCCTGGGAAAAGTAAAACATGCGATTCAGCGATCGAATAACGATGTAGGGGGCCGGCTTATTGAAATGGGTGAGACCGAATTCATGGTTCGGGGCCTGGGCTATATCCGGTCTATCGATGATATGGAAAAAATAGCGGTGGGCGTCGACAATATGGGTACGCCGATCCTGCTTAAAAATATCGCGCATGTTCATCTGGGCCCGGAACTGCGGCGTGGGGTACTGGAATGGAACGGAGAAGGCGAAGTCGCGGGCGGCATCGTGGTGATGCGTTTCGGCGAAAACTCTCTTGACGTCATAAAAAACGTCAAGGAAAAACTCGCCAGTCTGCAAAAGGGGCTTCCACCCGGTGTAACCATTGAATCCGGTTACGACAGGTCCGGTTTGATTAACCGGGCCATTCATACGCTGAAATCAAAGCTGATAGAGGAAATGAGCGTGGTTGCAATTATCTGCATCATCTTCCTGCTCCATTTTCGATCCGCGTTTGTGGCATTGTTTACCATCCCGGTCGGTGTGCTGATGGCGTTTGTCGTTATTTATCCGCTGGGTGTCAACGCCAATATCATGAGCCTCGGCGGCATCGCCATCGCCATCGGGGTAATGGTGGACGCGGCCGTGGTGCTGGTGGAAAACGCCCACAAGCACCTTGAACGGGACCGGGGGAAAAAGCCCTTTGTCCAGATCATTGTCGACGCGTCAACGGAAGTCGGTCCGGCCCTGTTCTACAGCCTGCTGATTATAACGGTCTCCTTTCTCCCGGTATTTTTCCTTGAGGGGCAGTCCGGCCGGCTGTTTAAACCCCTGGCCTATACCAAAACATTCGCCATGGCGTCTTCCGCGATCCTGGCCATTACCATCGTACCGGTTCTTATGTTTTTTTTCGTCCGCGAAAACCCGATTGATCCGGGATTGCCGAAAAAAACCAAAATAAAAATCTGGCTTGCCGCAACCGCCGCCCCGACACTTCTTGTCGTTATAGCAAGCCTCGCGGGCCTTCCCCTCCCTGACTGGAGCCTTGCCGCCGCAGTTGCGGCATCCGTATTCGCCGTAATTGTCCTTGTGCCCCAACGCATTTTGCCGGAAAAGAAAAATCCCATCAGTCGGTTTTTCATCCGTTTTTATCTGCCCATGATCAAATGGGTGCTCAATTGGCGGAAAACAACGGTTCTGATCGCCCTTGCCATACTCGCCGCAACATACTATCCGGCGACCCGGCTCGGCAGTGAATTCATGCCCCCATTAAACGAAGGGAGCCTTCTCTATATGCCAACGACCCTGCCGGGTATTTCCATTACAAAGGCAAAAGAACTGCTCCAGCAGACGGATAAAATTATCAAAAAATTCCCGGAAGTCAAAACCGTGTTAGGAAAGGTCGGACGGGCGCAAACCGCTACTGATCCAGCTCCTTTATCGATGATAGAAACCACCATCATGCTGAATCCGGCGGTTGAATACGAACAAATTCCCGTCAAACGGGTTTTCTCAGACTGGCCGGCCCTGATAAAAACGCCGCTGACCTGGGTCTGGCCCGAGATTGAAAACGGAAAAATTATCCGGCAATGGCGGAAAAAAAAGATCGACCGCTTTTTTTCTAACTGGCCCGGGTGGCTGAAAACGCCGCTTTCCTGGATCTGGGAGGAAGAGCGGCATATAAACATCACGGAATTATCCGAGGAGATGGACGGGGCGATTCAGATTCCGGGACTGACAAACGCGTGGACCATGCCAATCAAAACCCGGATCGACATGCTTGCCACCGGCATCAAGACACCGGTGGGGATCAAGATCATGGGGCCCGATTTGCAAGTCCTTTCGGATATCGGTGTAAAAATTGAAGCTCTTGTGCAGGAAATTCCGGGGACCCTGTCGGCCTATTCCGAACGGGTAACGGGCGGCAACTACATGGACTTTAAAATCAACCGCCATGAAATCGCCAGATACGGCCTGACCATCGGAGATGTTGAGGACATCATCATGACCGCCGCCGGGGGAATGAACATAACCTCCACCGTGGAAGGTCTTGAACGCTACCCGGTAAACCTGCGTTACATGCGGGAACTCAGGGACGATGAACAGCGATTAAAACGCTTACTCGTACCCACACCCACCGGCGCCCAGGTTCCCCTGACCCAACTTGCCGACATTGTCATTCACAAGGGCCCCCCGGGAATCAAGAGTGAAAATGCACGAAAAACCGCCTGGATTTATGTGGACCTCCGGGGGATTGATGTCGGGACATATGTCGTGGAGGCACAAAAACTTGTAAATGAAAAAATAGATCTTCCGGCCGGCTACTCCATCGTCTGGTCCGGACAATATGAATACATGGAACGTGCCAGAAAAACGCTTAATCTCATCGTTCCTTTGACCCTGATGCTGATCTTTATCCTGCTGTATATTCATTTTCACAGCGTCACCGAGGCCTGTATCGTGTTGGGAAGCCTGCCCTTCGCCCTGGTCGGCGGTATCTGGCTGCTCTATTTTCTGGATTTCAATCTTTCGGTGGCAGTGATCGTCGGCTTCATCGCCCTGGCCGGACTGGCTTCGGAAACCGGGGTAGTAATGCTGGTCTATCTGGATGAGGTGTATGAGAGGAGAAAGAAGAACGGCGAGATGAACAATCCTGCCGATCTCACCGACGCCATCATAGAGGGGGCCGTGGACCGTGTCCGGCCCAAGCTCATGACCGTTGCCACCACACTGATCGGCCTGCTCCCGATCATGTTCGGCACCGAGACCGGGTCTGCAGTAATGAAACGGATCGCAGCGCCCATGGTGGGCGGGCTGATCACATCGACAATCCTTACCCTGATTATCATACCAGCGGTTTATGATATCTGGAAAAGGAGGGAATTGAAACATCGTTCTATCAGAAATTAATTACAAATCCAACATTAACCCCGGTTTAAAGCAGGTTGGGTTGAGCCCGATTTGATTTGTTGGGTTTCGCTACGCTCTACCCAACCTACGATAATCAGGCCTTTACGCAAACAGATTTTCAAAGGGCGAAACCCGACAAAATCATTGAAAAACATTTCACTCTCGTTCCCACGGTCCTCCGTGGGAATGCAGACCTGATAGAGATGGATAGATATAGGTTACCGCGGAGGACCGTGGGCACCAGAGATTAAACAATACAACACTACGAAAAGGAAAAATATCATGAAAAAACAATTATTATACCTTGTGATTAGCACCTTTATCAGTACCATCATTTTTATTCCGGCCACAATGGCAGCCAGCTGTTGTGCATCCGAAATGGCGCCCAAAATCGACCAAAAAAGTGAAGTGGACGGGTATCAGTTCGAGTACGAATTCATCGACATGATGAAAAAAATGAAAGGCATGCCGAATATGGACCATCAGATGGACCAGATGACCGCCACCCATCACCTGATGCTCTTTATCAAAAACGCAAAAGGAGAAGCAGTCGCAGCGGATATGGTGGGGTTCCTGATCACCGGGCCGGACGGCAAGGATCAGAAAGTTATGACAATGGTTATGGGCGGCGGTTACGGCGCAGACATCAAACTGTCTGAACCGGGTAAATATACTGTTAAAACGAAAGCCGTCATAGGTGATCAGAAGTTGATTGATGAATTTACCTATACAGTCAAATAATGATGGCTTCCGTAGGCCGGGTTTCTTAGGAATGTGAATGAAATAAAGTGACCGAAATTGCGCCGGATTTTGGGCCATATTCAAGGCGCGTAAAAAGTTGCATACTTTACGTCTTCGGCCTTTTGCGCAACGCCGAAGATGGATCAAAAGACAAGCAACTTCGTTCACTTTATAAAATTTACGGTCCTTACCCGTTGATTGGCGCTGCATTTTCACTTGTCGGGAAAGAATCCCGACCTACGATTTATCACCGATCGTCATGATTTTTTTAGGAGTCTAATCCGACTATCTCTCGGGGTGACACTGGCAACAAGTTGCCAGTGTCACCCCGAGAAGCGCAAAAGGGATCTGATTTACTAGTTATGCACCTGTTGACATGCCTTGAATACGACCAAAAATTGCGGCGCAATTCCGGTATATTAATATTTTCCACTTCCCTTACTTTTAAAACCATTTAAGCCCAAAAGAAAAATTGGTCGAGTTGTTATTTAAGAAATAATTGTTTTTATGTTTTATTCTTGGGTAATTGTTTTGCTCGCTGTTCTGCGGGCGATACGCGCCAGATCGCGAACCCTTACAAAATCATCGTTTTTTAAAACCCCTTTAAGGCCGGAGATGGCGGAAAGTTTCATTCCGTGTTTTAAGCCCAGTTTATAGATTTCACTGACCTTTTCCCACTGAATATCTCTGCCGACACTGAAATTTTCATAGCGGCCTTCTAAAGCTAAAACAATGGCTTCAGCAAGACTGGCATAGGCAACCCCCGGCGGCAGACCGATGTTTCTCATTTCCGGTTCTCCGGGCAATGCGATTTCCCCGGATGCGATGATCAGAACATCCGGCCGACGCTTGGCATCCTTAATGGTGAAATTCAGGGGTCGGTTGACATCTGTTATAATACATCCCGGTTTGACTTTTTCAATATCAAGAATTTTTTCACCCGGACCGGCAGATGACGCTGTGACAATAACATCCATATCATCCAGATATTTATCAGATCTTGTCGTAATATGGACGTTTACATCCTTAATCTCATTTAACATGGATTCTCTTAAGGAGAGCAGTTTGGCATCATGGCTGTCGACCATGTATACTTCTTCAAAAGCAGTGGCTAACAGTTTGGCACAAACCGATCCGACAGCTCCGGTAGCACCGATGACCATGGTTTTGCCTTTCAGCTTTTTCCCTTTGGTTATTTCAATCAGGCCCATTTTCCTTACCGCCTCGGCGGTGGCCCACAGGGCTGCGGATGCGCTGTAACTGTTCCCGGTGGTAATCGGCAGGTCGGAAAACTTTGCCACCGTAACACCTGCGTCACCCATAGCCTTTGTTAATGCACCTAGCCCGATAATCTGAGCACCTAGTCCCTTAGCTATCTTTGCGGCTTTAAGCAGTCGGGAATTGATAAATTCCGGGCTGTGCGCCAGCATCTGTTTGGGGGTTGCGCCGATGGCAATCAACCATCCTTCGGCTTCCACGCCAGTCGGAGACTTGATCCCCGTGACCTTGGAGTAAACAAATGGCGGTGAATAGGCCATTAATTTTTCAACAGTATCCAGCTTGGCTGTTGGTCGTAATTTAGAGAACCATCCCACGGGTTTGATTTTTTTCAGGTAATCCCGGGTCAGGGGGTGGACGACAAAGGCAAATCGATTGACGCGTTTTTTTTCACCGGAGGGGTAAATAACGCGCGGATTCATCTGCCGTTCGGAAATGACTTCAAGCAGATCATCCCGGGAAATTGTTTCCGGTGTTTTATCAAGTGCCATCATGATCATTGCTTCTAAAACACTGACGCCGACAACGTTCTCCAGAATTTTTGGGGTTGAATCAATAATAACGTCGACCCCGCGTTCTTTTAAAAATTTTATCCGGTCATCATAAGCGGTTGCAGTAATGACAGTTTTTCCGGCGAGTTCTTTAAGACCGTAGTTTTTAAGGTATCGATGGAAATTGTAATATGGAACAACAATGATGTTCGCCTGTTGAACGGCTTTTTGAATAATAAATTCGTTGTACGCCCGCAAGGGCATGGCAAAATCTGAAAACTGCCGGCTTGGCACCCATTTTAATACACTGTGGAGCTCGTTTGCATATAATTTCAGGTCGTCAATGGATTTCAAAAATTTGGGAATGCCGTGTTCTAAAATCGGATCACAGAATTTAAGGTTGGTGGTATATTCGGATATGGCACCTGCGGTACTGGAGTTTATCATACCGGAAAAAAACACCACCCGGCTGTTGTTGAAAAAATTATTGCCAAACGTATATTGAAGATGGCGAATTGTCCATTCATGGCCGACACTGCGGAGCGAATCCCCGGTCGTAAACGGTGTGCTCAGATTGCTCCCCAGCTGATAAAGGGTTTTTGTTTGTTCTTCAGATTTGCTTTGACTCCCGATGGTGAATGGGAATTGAATGGATCCCAGCCCGATAACATCTGCTTTGGCGTCCCATGTCTGGAGTAATTCAGCTGCTATATTGATATTACCGTCTGTCCCGAGACGTATGATACGAAAGTCCATTCCCATAAACCGGGGGTTAAAGTCATAATCATCTTTACTGGGCCCCAGGCTGATGTTAACAATGGTCTTCATTCTCGTGATCCTTTCATATGTCAAAAAACAGTCCGTTAAAATACTGACCGCTTGAGATGTTCTGTAATAATAACTGGCAGATACTTTTGAAAAAAAGATATCCATATCTAAATTGTTGATGATCAAACATATTCGTCAATTTTGTTAATTTTGTCAAACACAAAGCACAACCGCCTGACGGAGTTTTTCATCAGATGGGTATTCATGTTTTTTAACTTATGAAGCCTCAGCGTTCAATGGTCTGGATATGAAGACAAAGGCATATGATTTAAAGGTAAACATAGAAGCTGATACCGGAACGGCTCGCTTGAATCAGCTATGGGTTTTTGACAAACGTTAATATAAAGGAATATCTTTAAATACTGCTGCTACCGATAACTGCTACCGCACGGATTTCAAGCATAAGCTGGGGCATGACCAGTTCTGTTACGCCCACCGCAGTCCAAGCCGGATAATTATCCGTGATAAATCCTGATTTGACTTTTCCAAATATTTTCATGCCTTTCATGTCAGTATGATAGGTCACCAACTCCACAATATCGTTCATAGATGCGTTGCTTGCCGCCAAAACGCTTTTAAGATTCTGAAATGCCATGCGGGCCTGTTCTTCAATTGTTTCCCCCACAGCACCTTTTGCATCCATTCCCACCTGGCCGGAAACCCACACGGTATTGTCAACACGCACCGCCTGGGAAAATTTTAATGTGTCATAAATAAATTCCGTGCCTGTTGGGTTAATCAGGGTCTGCTTGTGGTGTTTTTCATTTGTTTCCATTTTATTTGTCCTTTTTAAAAATAGTTATAGTAGGCGGGCAATAATAAATATACCAACCATGGAAAACCCGATTGCCATCTTGGCGGCAGCGCCGACCATCATCCCCAGCCATGCTCCTATGCCGGCAAGCCCGGCTGTCTGGATATTTTTACTGACTGTCAGTTCACCGATTAAAGCACCGATAAACGGCCCGAGCAGCATACCTATAAATCCGAAAAAGATGCCGAATACTGCGCCGATGGCAGCACCGAAAGCAGCTTTTCGGCTGGCCCCGAACCGATTGACCCCCATGGCACCGGCTAAAAAATCCAATGTGTGGGCCAGGATCGCCAATAGTGTTAAGATGGTGATGATTATCGGGCCGATAAACACAAAATGTTCAGCCCAGGCTGCCAGGACAAGGCCTATCAGCAGCAGGATCGGCCCGGGGATCACAGGGACAATAAGTCCACACAAACCAATGACAGTAAACAATGCAGAAAGCATCCAGAGAGATATTGTTCCGGCATCCATATTGTTCCTTCAGATTTTCAAATTCACTACATCTACGGCGTCAAATGCTGCCTCGCTTCTTGAGAGGGCATAAAGCCCACCCCTACATTTGATTTAAGGCTTTTTCCGTAGGGGCGGGGTTTATCCCCGCCCGTTAAATGTTTGGTTGAATACGTGATCGTATTTATAAATATTTGCATTTAGGTGTTTATTAGATCATCAGTTGTGGATCATTTTTTATGAAAAATTGTATTCATGCTTTTTTTCATTAATGGCAAAGAAATCCAATATAATACAATTCCCAAGGCGTCAGCTGCAACATCAAACAATGAAAACATCCGATACGGGAGAAAGT
>JAQIBZ010000388.1 GCA_027858815.1 Desulfobacteraceae bacterium | reverse complement strand
TGAATAGTCTACGGTCGTTGACGAACCCAAAACAGCGGGCTGAATTTTCCTGATATTTAGAAATGCCAGAAAATCAAGATGAGTTAAATCACTATATGTTGTGCTTGCCTAATTTCAATTTGAAGGGCCGAATAGCTATTGTATTATGCACTGGGATGGAAGTGTTTGGCGGTGCACACTGCCATTTGTTTCTGAGAGCGAGTTAATTCGTTATATAATTCTTCTTTAGTAATTGGTGTGGTTATGTTCTCCTGTTATTCGCCTTGATTGCCTTTTTTAAGGAATAGACCTATTCGTAGCTGCTGGGTCTTTAAAATAATGTTCTGACATCAGGCTGCAAAAAGAGAATTAATGAGGAGTTTTGTAAAGATCGTCATGGTCCAGGATGCGCAACAGATTTACGGGGCAGGTCCAGTCCGGCGCACCGTTCTCCCGATAAGCCGAAGGCTCAAAGGATATTCGGTATTTTAAATCCACGCGGGCGGACCAGGCCGTTGGATCGTTGGCGATCCGCTCAATGTTCAGTCCAGGATGAAGGGGATTGGCTTCCAGAAACTTCAAGCATTTGGCGATTTTTTTAACCAACGCCGGATTCTTTCTGAATTTTTCAAGATCCGCGATGAATTTTTTATTCGATTTCAGTTCCGGCATCGGAAAGCTCCTGATTAAACCATTCCGGGAATGCGACCGGTTCTGATTCTCTGGCCTCTTTAATTTTTAATTTACCGGCATCGCTGAGTTTGATGCTGCGATATATTTCAACCGGAAAAAGCGTGATGGCCCCGCCGGGTTCCACAGTCAGCTCCAGGTGGGTACCGGGTCGGAAACCCAAGTCCTTGCGTACAGAAACCGGTAAACTGATGCTGCCTCTTTTGTCGATGGTTACGAGCATAATGTCCTCTTTTGGATATCGGTTAAAACGTGAATCGTTTTAAAATTAAGATATGCGATAAATGTCAAAATGTCAAGTTGACAAATTGAGTTGCAGCAATTATCAACATCAATGCGAACTAAGGCATGTAAAAAATAGCAGGAATAATTGATAATTCAAGATGAGATACAGAATTCTCATGTGATGCCGCATCTTTTCGAAATATTCGTTGGATCAGTATCTCCGATACAGCCCCTGGCTATCCCTCCTCTACAACCACCCTTACCGGATAAGAAAACGAACGGGGTATTTTTCTCATCAACCTGTTTTTCGAAAACTTCTGTGTAAAACACAAAAAGAATCCGACCTTAAAACTGTCTTTGTACTTTTCTAATTTGTGTAAATCGTCAGCGACCAGGGAAATCGCTTGGGAACAATTATATTCCTGTTCAGCAAAAAAGGACTTAATCTCGATGACCAACAAAGCGGGAATCTGTGCATCTGGCTGAAGTGTTTGATCATGCACATATATCTTCCGTTCCATTTGAAACCAAATTTCAAAAGGGTTTGCATCCAAGGACCGAAATATTTCAACAAAAAGATATCTGATCTCGGTTTCGTTTTGAGCGTCAGTCTTTCCTGATCTTATTTTTTCGCAACAGCTTTTCCAAGCTTTTACGACGAGGCCATAAATATTAAAATGTTCCACAAATAGTCCATTAGGATCAGCGCTTATCCAATTTACCATTTCTTTACAGTGGAGCGGTGAATACCCATCAATAATTCCACACTTATGGTGAACGGCAGCAAAATGATATGCATTCTCAATTTGATGTGCTCGAAAGTAAGAATCTATCGCCTCTTCCCGATCTTCGATCTCTTGCAGAGCAGCTTCTATCTTCATTTGTCCGCTTTGAGGAACCTTGAGACTAAGAAGTTTTTCTGTAATGGCCCTCTTTTTTTCAGTGGTCGTAAAGAGATTATCACCAAATATTAACAGCCCATCTGGAAACTCTCGTGATGGTCTGAGTATTCTCCATGATTGAACCTGTGGATACAACCTTTTCACATATTTCTCCTGAAAATCCAGGTCTACCGTTCTCGAATTTCCGCATGCCCAGCATTTCGCTTCGTATTCCCGGCGTAGCTCTCCACAAGGTTCGAGAAGAAGGTCCTTACCGCAGTTGCCGCAAGGGCCAACTGGAGAATAGACATCTTCAAATTCGACTGTTATCACAGGGAATCCTTTTCTGAATTTCCCATGAGGGATGCCCCTCATGGGAAAAATAAATGTTTAAGCGGAGAGTTGCTTCATTCAGTCGATGTTTATTTTTCTCTCTGGTGCTCCGCCATGTTAATCAATGCCTTAAGATCGATGAAATGTTTTTCAACGTAAGAGATATTCAGGTTTTTTCCGCATAGCTTTATCGGTATCTGATAATTCCCATCACCCCCTTCGTGCTTTAGCTTCATCGATTTGATTTTATTTTTAAAATCGGGTGCCTCTAAGGGACCGTGCAGCCATTGTGCAAAGTGTTCAGCACATAAACAAAGCGCATTGGCGCAGTTATCAACTTGCCGGGCATGTTTTCTTTCAACGATATATTTCGCTATGAAAAAAGGTCTTCCATCTCTGTCGAAAAATCTGTTATTGCAAATTTGACATCTGCCGCCATACCATTTCTCCAAGGACTCTCGAACTTGTTCATCAGGTCTTTCGAGCATTTTTCTTTCGGTATTTTTTCGCCTTTCTTCCGGATTTGGTTCTCCATCTCGCCTTTCTTGATGCCTTTTAAATGCTTTGTCAGATCTTTGTGCTGGATTTTTTGAAAAGTTATCATCCCCATCCCAATAGTCATCTTCATCCGGTATTTCTCCCGGCCTGTTTAGCGCTTGATCCAATTCGGAAAGATAATCAAATTTTTCAAGTTTGGTGGAGTGGCTTGGGCCGCTTGATTTATTTGCTTCGGTTGGTTTATAATTACCTAAAATTCGATTGGTTAGTGGATTATTTTGTCGATACATACCATCGCATTTGGGTGCTATCTCCTCTTGCTCATCAAATTCATCTCGGCAAGGCGCAATCTCATTATGCTCTAAGGTTTCGTGATCTTGACTATCCGGTGAGTACTCGATTTCTATTGGAATACGCCAGTTTTTCTCTTTTATTCTGTATTTCAAGTCTTTTTCACTGCTGCCGAGAACAAGTTCAATCCAATTGGCTAATTCCGTGCTTGATTGATTAGGCATTAATTCCCGTGCAATTGTCCGTGCGATTGAATTTTTTATCATGGGAATTGGTTTTAGAGGTTTTGCAATAAATAAAACTTGTTCTGCTTTGTGGTCCCAGAAACAGGGCTGCGGAACAGGTATCTCTATATCTTCTAAAAAATAAGTTACTTGTATATATTTCGAACTTATTGCTTCTCTGGCTTTTTTTAATTTATAAGCCATTCCTCCCGGTTCACTAATACGTTCGAAAGTGTTTCTGTCTTTTTCATTTAAATAGGTTAAAATTAATTTTATGGTTGAATCGGTCAAATATTCAGGTGCCTCATTAATTTTGGCTTCCTCCACATCATCGGGCAGTTCAGAGGAGACTTCTTCGGAAAGGCAAGATACGTTTAAGGCACCATAGAAAAATTTCCAATCAGTAAGCGCGTTATGTTTGGGTAGCCAGGCAAATTGTATCTTGTTTTGAAATATTTTTATCAGCTCTCCATCATCGGGAATCAAAACGTCCTCCGGCTTTAAAAAAGTATATCTTTGAGTCCATATTTTTGCATTTGAGGCGAATTCTTTCCACCACTCAGGTCTTTCGCTGTCATCCTTTTGACTGATTGGAAGAAGCTTTTTGTATATGGTGGACAGAACTCTTTCAATTTTATCTTTATTTAAATTGCCTTCTATTGCTTCGTCTTGAAGTTTTATCCATTTTTGAGCGAAAGCTTCCGCATCAACATTCGGTTTAACCCCGAGTTTATTGATGAAAAAACCTTCCAGGTCAGTGTAAATTTTTTCTATATATACAAAATCAATTCCAAAGACCTCGCTTTGATCCTGCCAGATAACATTAGGTGATGAGACCCAAGAGTTTCGAGGATCATTCGGAATGAAAATCAGTTTTTCGGTTTTGAATTTTTCGACGATTGGGACTACCGTTTCATCTCCCAACGAATTCAGATATCGGTAAACTTTTTCAGCAAACTCTTTGGAGCCGGTCTCGCTCTTTGATTGTTTTTCAAGGGCTGAGATCAATTGATCGGCTGTCGCATTCTCATTTATCCCGAGAAGCTTTATGATGGTTGGGCTGAGTTGTCCATCAAAATAATGAACTGAATTTCCAAGGATTTCTTTAATATGGGGATCGGGGAGAAATGTTGAGGGGGGTCTTCCGAAACCTTTGGACGTCGGCAACCAGGGATATTTTTTCAATGAATCAAAAAAATCGGATTCAAATATTTTCTCGGAGTCTCTTTTATAATTATTTTTTATAGTTGCTTTCGACCAAGCAAAATTCTGGCCTTGATTGGCGAGTAAATTCAAGAGGCTTCGTGAGCGCTTGAGGCGGATCTCGTTATCCATGTTCTCTGTTTGTTTAATCCAACTTATTGCACTGTAATTCTCTATGAATCTCTCTCCCTCAGGACCTTTGGAATCTTGGAAGCATTTTTTTTCATGCTCGGTGAAGAAAAATGGTTCTGATTCAAACCGTTCATAGCGGTGTGGCAATGGGTAAGCCGTAATTTGGATTTTTTTCCAAAAAATTTGCATCTTTGAAAGATAAGCCTCTTCACTATCTTTTAGCGCTGCATAAGCATCTGCCAATGGCATCAAATGGCTTCTTTCAGATTCTTCTACAAAAACATTTTGCCATCCTGTTTCGGCATCAAAAATTTCCGGTGTCACGATAGCCTGAATCCCATTCAGATCGTTGGCTTCTGACAGAAGCATCCGCCAGCCATTGGCAAGAAAGATGGGTATCTCATTTAACTCAATATCAACATTAGGCTCATTGCTGATTTGTGAGAGAAAATATGTCACGGATACCATATCCGTATCATCAATCGCTTGATAGTGACCCGTAAACCATTTGACCACTTCAATAGCGTAGTCCTGAATCGAAAATTTTTTGATTTTTAGGGTTTTGCCCATCCAATCGATAATTTTATCATTGTCTTTATGGTCTTTTAATTTGTTGTAAAAATTTAAATCCACAAAAGCCAAAGGGACATCAATGCAGGCCGGGGCTTCAGCCAGTATTTTTTTTGCTTCTTCAGTATATTCGAAGTAAATCGGTTGCTCGGTTTCACAAGACAATTTTTTTTCAATACCATTTCTTATCGGCACAATCGGGCAGTCATTCAGTTTCAACTTTTCAAATTTTTGTGAAGATAGGTATTGGTAACTGGCAAGCACCCAGTCATCATGATGATTTTCAACCCATTGTCGATCCTGGAAGCATTCTTTAACCTCTTCCAATCCTATACTTTTTACACCGATTTTTTTTAATCGTTCTTTTTCCCCCTGGATTTCCTCCAGCACCAAACGTGTTTCGCCTAAAAGAGCTGATGGATATAGCTGTTCGGATAGCAGCGACCGAAAATTTTTTGATGCGGTTCTTGCAAACTCCGGCTTACGTTTTTCTCCATCCGGTTCCGTCAGGATTATTTCCTTTTCTTTTAATATATTGTGGATGCATACCACCGCAGGTTTAAGAAAACTATAGTGGGCTTCAATTGGTATAAACCGGTAAATCCTTGTCCGGTATTCATCAATATCCAGCCATTCCTCAAAGGCGTCGGCAAAAACATCAGAAATGCAGTCTCTTAGCCAATTATTCCAAGGTTCGTCCTCGATTACGTCTTCACGGTTGGTAGTTAAAAGAAAATCGGCATTGATCAGGAAGGGTAGGTTGGTATCAGCGCGGATGGGAAGATATGCGAAAATTTTTCCTGCACCTTTGTAATCTTCGTCTAATGGACATGCAATTGAGACGTCCCTCTCATTAATATCGATTCTTTTCTCAGAATTTACATCGGGTGGTTTTGTAAACGTCTTGGTGTGCGACAAGAATGTACCATCTCGATCCCTTGAGTTTTTGCTGGCTGAAATTTTAACTTTTGGGAATTCGGAATTATTTTTTAATATAATAATTTCATCTGTTTCTGTAATAATTTCTATCTCTTTGAGCGTTGATAAAAAGAGAATGGTCTCCGGAGCAATATCAATAAGCATTTTTTCTATTATTTTATAACCATACTTGGGGCTATCGAGCGGCAGAATAATGTTTGTTTTTGCTTGATCTATCCATGACGGTGCTTCTTCAATCCATCGCGGTACAATATAGCCAAGTCCTGTTTCTTCATCTGTTTTAGGCAGGTAAAAGCGATAACCATTTGATAAAATATGGGGTCTTGTCGTAACCAAGAAAACAGATTTAAACCCAATACCTTTTTCCCCGATATATCCTTTCGTTTTGTTTCCTTTCGTGGACCCATCTTCTCGTCCAACACCGCAAATAGCCCAAACGTTTTTCTCTTTAAAACCGATTTCATTATTTATAATAAACAGTGCACCATCAGAATGGAAAGTGATAGTTGGGTCATTTGTTACAAGTTTAAAGGATAACGATGGCTCTTTGACAGTGTATTTATTGTCTTCTGCATTTTGAATCAGCTCAAAAATAAAATGGGCATTTTTTGTGTATACATCTGTCGCAAGCTGTTCAATTGTCGCCTTCAGCATCGATGCGAGCGGATTTTTTTCTTTGCTAATACCATTTTCATCAAGACCAAATCTTTCCTTTCGGATTTGAGCAATGTGCTTTTGCTGTTCAGTCTGCATATTCAAAGACTCCCCTCAATTGAAATCACCCCAAAAACCATCGGCTGTGCCGCGATATCAGCCCGTTCCCTGGCGATATCCAATTGCTGAATCCTGCGGCTGTAGTCTGCTTCCGCTGCCACAATTTGTGATTCCCGCATTTTCCGGATTTTTTCATGTCCGGCCTGAGCGAGTTGTTCGTTTAATAGGGCCATTCTGGCCTCGTGGCTGGTGAAAAGGCTTTCTTTCTGAAATTTGGCGATTTCCATGGTCCGTTGACGGTGGCTTTTAAGGGCGCTGGTCCAAAGGGCATAATGACGGGCGTCCAGAGTATCCCAGGCGGAAATATCCGGAATTTCGGCAGTCGCAGCATCAAGCGATTCCGCGGTTTCCAAAAGTGCCGGCAGTTTTGCCGTGAGGGTATCATCCATGGCAATGGGCCGTAACACTAAATTTTCCCGGATGCCGTGAAATCGCCATTGATAAACGGAAAACAAATGCGTTCCAACCGGATGGTTATTGGTTTTTACTTTCAGAACCGTCATTGCCGGGCCGGTCTGTTCCATGGATCGGGCCGTCTGGATGGTCAGTGGGTGTACCGGCGTAATGAAAGCAGTTTGAGGATGGGACGCCGCGCACTCGCCATCAAAAGTAATGGACAAATGCGGGTCTCCGCCCTTGAGCCAGGTTTCCCATTGCCGATAGGCAGGGGAGGGTTTGCGGGGAATTTTTTGAAAATCTTCCAGGAGCCTCCTTCGGGCCTCTTCAGAAAGGCGCAAGGTTTTCAAGGGTTTTTCTCCCAGAATGAATTCTTGGTCTTTTTCCGCTTTTCTGCGCAGGTAAAGATTGACGAGCCGGAGCAAAGCGCCGGAGGTGAGCCAAAAGCTGGAAGCATCCGCAATTTCCCGGTTGATCTGGTCCCGTGAAATCTGGATGCCGAATAGCTCCTTTTCCTGCTCTTCCAACCGTTCCTCTTCCTTTATTTGACGGATTTTATTGTCCGCCAGTTGTTCCAGTTTTTCCCGCCGTTCTTCATCCGTCAGGGTCAGGTCTTCCGCGATATTTTTTATTTCCGAGCTGATGTCTCCGAGAATCTTTTCCCCGCCGCCCAGAGCACCGTCAAAAATACCGATGCGGACCAGGCAGCTGTAATAAATTTCCGCGTCCACCGTGCCCGGCGTGATCATATTGTAAATGGCCACGGCCTCGCTTTTCTGGCCCCTGCGGTCAATGCGGCCGATGCGCTGCTCAATCCGCATGGGATTCCAGGGAAGATCATAATTGATCATGCAGTCGCAGAATTGATAATCAAGACCTTCGCAGCCGACTTCCGTAAACAGGAGAACATCCAGGGCTTCCGGCTGGTTTCTGTCCGCCGCGAACCGCTCCCGGAGGTCGGCCCGTTCTTCATCCGGAATATCGCCATGCACCATGCCCACCCGAACCCCGTCTGCTTTCAGATGCCGGTGAAGATAGGCCAGGGTGTGCCGGAAGCTTGAGAAAACCATGATCCGGTTGTTGGCAAGGGCTTGCTTTTCCCTTAAAATTCCACGCAAGGTATCCAGTTTGGGATCTTTTGGGTCAAGGGTGCGGGCGATTTCGATAATTTTTTGAATTCGGTCGGATATGGCCGCCACCGCATCCTCGCCGGGCGAGGTTTGGATGGTATCCGTCTCGGCCCATTCCAGTTCATCCACATGCCGGTTGAGAATATCTTCAAGAAACGGCACCAGCCCGAACAAACAACTGGCGGTCTGGCGGCGGATGGTGGTCATTAAAAATTTGACGAATACATTGCCGTGAAGAGCCTGGAAAATTTCCGCCTGGATGCCAAGGATTGCATCGTGAAGCACCTGCTGGGCAGGGGTAAAGGACACGGGAACGGTTTGGGGTTTGCGCACGGTAAAGTCGCCGATATCCCGCCGCCGGGTCCGGTTGATGATACCGGAAAATGTGTGTAAGGATTCCATATCCGAAATAAGATGCACCCGCTCATCCATGGGGATATTCCCTTTGCTCAGCAGTTCCCGGATGCGATTGAATTCCGGATTGCTTTTCAGCATCGCCCGTCCCCAGGTAGTTTCCGCAGCATCGTCCAGTGATTTTAAGGATTCGGTTTCCCATCCGGATTCCCGGGACCGGGCCAGGCTGACGGCCCGGTTGATGAAGGGGTTGGGCTCGGCCATGTGCAGGTAGCTTTTGCGGTCGATGATGAGGTCCGGCCGAAGGGTGTTCAGCAATACAAATAGATCATTGTCCCCGAGCTGGATGGGGGTGGCGGTTAAAAAGACAACGGCTTCGGCGTGGTCACAGAAAAACCGGACTCCCTTGTGAGTGAAGGTGTCAACATTCCGGATGTGGTGAGCCTCGTCCACGATCACCAGGTCGAATTTTGGGGGCGGGTCCAGATCCAGAAGTCCGATTTTCTGTTTGACGCGCCGTTTACCTTCAGAAGACTGCCCTTGAAGCAGGGTCTCATCAAACAGAGAATAGGGAAGGATGGCATTTTTAAATCTGTCTGGCCATTCGCCGTCAAGATCGGTCTCCTGGATGCAGTATCGTAAATTTTTGCCGTCCAGATGCTCGAACCTTTCTTCAAACCGCTTCATTTCGTTGCGCCATTTGTTTTCTGCAACCAACGGTCGCGGGCAGATGATGAGTACGGAACGGATGTCCCGTCGGGCCTGAAGTTCTCGCAGAATCAGACCCGCTTCAATGGTTTTGCCCACGCCTACGCTGTCGGCGATAAGGAGTCGGGGCCGGTCCGACCGGATAAATTTGAGTACCGGTCTAAATTGATAGGGCACAAAATCAATACGGGCTGCATTTAGGGAATAAAGATTAGAGAGACCGGGAAAGCGGATCTGAAGGGCCGTGAGGCAGGCATGGAATTCTTCCACCGACAAAAGCGGCGTTTTTGTCTGGCCGGAGTCTTCAGGCTGAAGTTGAGAAGCGTAATATAACTCCATTTCATTATTCACGAATACCTGGTAGCGGTCTTCCGGCTGACCCTGAATGACAGTGGATATCACTCCTTTAACTGCCGGATTGGAACAAAGAGCCACCATCTGGCCTGGGAAAAATTCCGTTTTTGGTGTGTCATCCAGTGGTTTCGGTGGCGGCGTTGGCTCATAATCAGGGGTTATCAGGGATTTTTTCGCACTTTGAATTCCCTCGATCATGGATACATCAGCTTGAATGAGCCCGGCAAAGCGTTGGATCGTGTCCAGATCCCGGTAAAGATCATCGGTCGCATATGCCATGGCTTTTGAATGGGCATGGCGGTTTCGGACACTCTGCATTTCCTTCACATAATGCCGGTCTTCCCGGGACAGTTTTAATTCCGAGGAAAGCCAATACCAGTTACCGTCCATCACCCGCAATAGGGCAGCGAGATCCAGTCCGTCTATGGATTGGGTGTTATCCTGATTTAATCGTCTTAACTGAGAAAACGACAAAAAATTTAAAACATGTTTTTCCCACCAGCTTTCATTAATCTTGGGTAGATGTATCGACAAAAATTCGGAAAGAGAAATAGTAGTTTTTTGAAGTATCACAGGGATATTGGTTTGAACAGGGTTCATAGATGGATATCTCCCTATTGTGAAGATTATTGGGCAAGAAATAAGCGGTTGTGCATTAGCGAATGAACGAAAATTATTCTCGAAAGTAACTCAAATGCATTGAATTAGCAATAAAAAATCCATAATGGATCTGATTTTTTCGGGGATAATTTTTCTATATGTCGTGATATTTAATTCTAGTTATTTCATTATTCAACTAGAATTGTAGGCTTTGGTTGTTTCTTAGCGTTTAACTGAAAAAACATTGATGCATGTGATTGAAAACGACAGTATTGCGAAAATTTTCTAAGGTGGAGAATATCGATAAGGATCGTCAGCATTCTTCATCTCAACAGACCACAAGATGTTGATTGAGATATTTTGCCGAATTTTTGGAAAAACTTCTGATCGCTATTGCATGTTTCAATTGAATGCTGGGT
>JAQIBZ010000312.1 GCA_027858815.1 Desulfobacteraceae bacterium | reverse complement strand
AACTATGACACTGAAAATCACGGAGTTGACGAAGAGGGAGATATTTACGGTTTATTGTTGGGTTATCGCCTTGCATTAAAAAATTATGTTAAAAAGGACTTTGCGAAACGCATTGATATACGCGTTGGTGCCGGTGTTGGATATGCCGATTGGGAGACTGAGCCGCAAAGCGGTGAGCCACCTGACAGCGATGAAGAAATTATCCCAGTCTGTGAATTAACAATGGGATATATGTTTTAAAATCAAGTAATACTTCGTTCAATCTGCCTTTTTAATAATTTTTAAACGTGAGTGTCTCCGACACCCACGTTTTTTTATGAAATTTAAATTTTGGAATTTTTCTGCGGGATAAACGATTCTCCACCCTACCTACTTTCTGGGTATCTCTGCAACATCCGAACTTGATGTTGACTTATCATTATCAATTTATTAAAAATTTTCTTTGATAAATTATGTAAAAAGTTCACCATTACATTTTAAAAAATATGTATAGGAGGTTAAATTTGTATTCAAAGATTCTGATACTTCACTTTCCGAGTCGGAACATCAAAAAACCAGTGATCTGCCATCTGACCAAGTATTATGACCTCACCTTTACCATACTCAAAGCAACGATACTTCCCCGAAAGGAAGGCATCATGGTTCTGGAGCTTTCCGGACCCAAAAAAAAATTTAAAGAGGCGATTCAATACCTTACGGAACAGGGACTGATTGTTAAAAACGCCTCCCAGGAAATTACCCGAGACGAAAACAAATGCATCCATTGCGGCGCATGTACAGCTGTTTGCCCGACTGACGCCCTTTCTGTCAGTCGTCCTGATATGTATATCCGTTTTGATAAAAAAAAGTGCAGTGTCTGTGAACTATGCATTCCCACCTGTCTTACCCGGGCAATGAAAATCCAACCTACTTCAGAATCCCTTTTTGAATGAAGCCGACAATTGCTGTTGCAATAAGTGGTGGTATTGACTCTTTAGTCACTGCTTATATTTTAAAAAAACAATATAAAAACATTATTGGCCTTCATTTTCTGAATGGCTTTGAACCAACATCTTTTCATTTATCTAAACCAAAATATTCTTCTGAAATAGAAAAGGATACTTCCGTTTCCGTATCAGACTTACCGTCAAACCATCCGTTAATACATATAAAGAATCAGCTTGACATACCGATAAAGATAGTTGATTGCCGCCAATATTTTAAAAAGACCGTTGTCGATTATTTTGTTCAGAGTTACCGCCAGGGCCTGACTCCCAACCCTTGCATGATATGCAATTCTTTAATAAAGTTTGGCATCATATTTGATTTAGCCAGGCAATTTGATATTTCATATTTTGCAACCGGCCATTATGCAAAAATTATTGAAAAAGAAAAGAATCTGTACCTTCTTCAAAAAGGGGCAGATATATTGAAAGATCAATCATATTTTCTGGCATTATTACCCAAAAAGGTACTGCCGTTTGTTCGTTTTCCGCTGGGAAACTTAACAAAGAAACAAGTTATGGAAATTGCAGAACTGAATAATTTAAACCCGGTTTCAAACAAGGAAAGCCAGGATGTATGTTTTATCCAGAATAACAATTATGCAGAATTTATCACATCTCAAGACGGGATTGCCGGTTCTCCGGGTATGATTACAGATATAAATGGCCATCAGATTGGCACTCATCATGGACTTCATAATTTTACCATTGGGCAGCGTCGCGGCATTAACTGTCCTGCCAGTGAGCCTTATTATGTTATAAAAATCGATATGCCACAGAATCGCTTAATCGTTGGATATAAAAAAGATTTGTACAAAACCACACTTACGATAAAAAATATCAACTGGTTTATTCCAAAACCTTCAAATCAAATAAAAGTATGTGTTAAAATTCGCTATCGACATCAGGCGGCAGAAGCAACCCTGATTCCTGAAAATAACTCTGCGATTATACATTTCAAAAAACCACAGTCTGCAATAACCCCCGGTCAGGGTGCTGTTTGTTATATTAACGATGAAGTAATCGCCGGCGGATGGATTTATGATGAATAAAGATAATAAAAACCCGTTCAAAGTGACAGTGACAACTCTCGGATGCAAGGTAAATCAGTTTGAATCTGAATCCATCTATTCTGAATTACACAAATTAGATTGCCAGATCAGCAACGGGAATGGAATAACTGACATAAACATTATTAACACCTGCACAGTCACCGGGAAAGCAGCTATGCAGTCCAGACAGGCAATTCGTAAGGCTGTTCGTGACAATCCTCATGCGATCATACTTGCAACCGGATGCTATGCCCAGTCAGAGCCTGATGAACTCAAAAAGATTGAAGGCCTTGATTATATAATCGGCAATTCAGATAAACATCGTATCGCTCAAATAATCTCCGGCTTAAAAAAGCTTCAAAAACAATCTACCCCTATTATAATACATAAGAACATCCTGAATCAAAAAGAAATGCCCAAAACCATCGCCCCATTAATTAAAAACCGAACCCGTCCATTTATCAAAATTCAGGACGGGTGTAATCATTTTTGTTCTTATTGTATTGTGCCGTATACCCGTGGGCCCAGCCGCAGTATGCTTCCGGATGATGTTTTAAATATACTCAGCAACCTTCCGAAAGCTAAAAGAAAAGAAATCGTTTTGACCGGCATTCATCTTGGCAGATACGGACTTGATTTTTCACCCCCCGATTCTCTCTTAAATCTATTAAAGCGCATTAAACAAGCAAATATCATTGATCGGATCAGGCTGTCATCAATGGAGCCTGTTGAACTGACCAATGACCTTCTGCATTTTATTGCCGAACCCGACTTTGTTTGTCATCATTTTCATATTCCGCTGCAGAGCGGAGATAAACATATTTTAAAAAAAATGAACCGGCCGTATGATCCGGCATTTTTTACACGATTAATAAATAAAATTCACGATACCTTGCCTGATGCAGCTATCGGAGTCGACATTATGGTCGGGTTTCCAGGTGAAACCGAAGAAGCTTTTGACAATACATATTCTTTAATATCCTCCCTGCCAATTACATATCTTCATGTATTCCCCTTTTCATCCCGACCAGGCACAAAAGCGGCCAGCTTACCGAATCATGTTAATCCGCATTTAATCAAAGAAAGACGCAATAAATTACTTAATTTAGGACGTAAAAAAAAATCAGCTTTTTACGCTAAAATGATCGGTAAATCCTTAGACGTTCTTATTGAAGACAAAAGGGAATCTTCTTCAGGCAAATTAACCGGCGTCAGTTCCAATTATATCAGGGTTCTGGTAGACGGTGATGACAGCTTAAAAAATAAAATTTCATCATACCGCATTACTAAAATATTAAATCCGGATGCCGTTTTGGGTGAATCAATGACATGATTGACGTATGATATTAGATATAATATAACAAATTTATACATAAATTTGTTATTAATTATTATTTTAACAGCTCAACCCGATGAGGCCCTTAATGAAAGAAGAAGAACAAAAGGATACTGTAATGTATACCATTTCCGAACTTGCAGATGAATTAGATATCAGTACTCGTGCAATCCGGTTTTACGAAGAAAAAGGACTGATTCTGCCGAAACGGACAAAAGGGAACCACAGGTTTTATAATAAAAGAGATCGGGCCCGTTTAAAACTTATCTTAAGAGGCAAGCGTTTAGGATATTCCCTTGAAGAAATCTCTGAAATGATCGGTTTGGCAAATTTTAATATGGATGAAGAGCAACAATTAAAGAAATCTTTTGCTTTCGGCAAAAAGAAAGTAATAGAAATTAGTGAACGGATGCAGGAACTACAAATTCTCAAAGAAGACCTGCTGGCAATTCAGCAAAAAATTTCAAATCGGATGGAAGAACTGAAAATCAGAAATTCCTAATTTTTATTATATTTAATTAATGGAGATGAAATCCAATGGCACTTATTGAATGGGAAAAAGATGAGACTGTTGCCGTTATAAAGTTAAATAGCGGTGAAAACAGACACAACTTAGATTTTGCACTGACGTTTAATCGTGTGCTTGATGAAGTTATTGAAGACAAAGACGTTACAGCAGCTGTCATCAAATCAAATGATCCGAAATGCTGGTGTCTTGGTATTGATGTCGAGTGGCTGATGAAGCAATTTACGGAACAAAATTTTGATAACATAAAAAATTGTATGTATGAGATGAATAATGTTTTTAAAAAGCTGCTATTACTACCGGTTCCGGTCATTGCCGCTATCAACGGTCATGCTTTTGGTAACGGTGCGATATTGTCCTGTGCCTGTGATTTTAGATTTATGAGATCCGATCGCGGATATTTTTGTTTTCCGGAAGTTGATTTAGGTATTCCATTTCTGCCGGGTATGGTTGCTTTTGTTCGTAAAGCCATACCGGAATACAAATTTAATGAACTAAAACTCACCGGTAAAAGAGTGGGAGCCGCCGAACTGGCTCAGCATCACATTATTGAAAAAGCATGTGATGATGCGGAATCCGTGGTAGCTGAGTCGATAGCCTTTGCAAAAACATTTAATAAAAAACGAGGGATTTTTAAAGAACATAAGTCAAGAATGCATAAACATATTATCCAGATCATGGATACTGAAGACAAGGAGTTCATTGAACCATTGATGTTGATGATATCGGAATAAAAAGTATAGATAATTACTTAAAAAAAATTAAAAAAATAGGGCGCTGTATCAAATTGATTAGCGCCCTATTCTATTGATGCAAATATCAGTATTGTTATATACAAGAGTATTAAGTAAATGCGGTCAGGTTAAAAAATTTAAGGGTTTCCTTTGCTTCCTTGATATATTCATCCCGCTCCATTTTTATCATAGGACGGAAGAAATTCTCTCCTGAAACAAAATTGTGTATTGCATTCATTATTGACAAAACCTTCATCGTCGCATCCGCAGGCACATTTTTCCGGTCATCGGAAAGTCCCATTGAATAAGCAATGTCATTGATATATTCAGGCACTTTAAAATCGAGAATACTGCCGTGTCGCGTTTTTGTAAAATACCTAAAGAGCGTCAGGTTGGATATTTCAGGATGTTCAAACAAATAGTCCGCCATTTCATCAACCGCTATTTCGATTCGTTCACCCAGAGGTCTGCCTTTTACAATTTTCTCCACTTCGATTAATTTACCACGTAAACCGTCAGAGACATCCATTATCACCGCCTCGTATAGGTCACCCTTCTCCCCCCAATGATAATACAAAGTGGAGATATCGATATTAACGGCTTTTGCAATCATCCGGGTAGTCGTGCCATGAAATCCGTATTCCCCGAAAATTTTCCGGGCAGCTGTTAAAATTTTTGCTTTCATCGAACCCGGATTCTGCTTTGCTTTCTCAAGTGATGATGCCATTAATTTCCTCTTAATTAAATTATATTCGAAAGTTATTAAATTATACCCTGAGCCTCAAGTTCCTTAATATTGTCTGCTGAATATCCAAATTCATTGAGCACGGAAGCGGTATTTTCACCGAATGAGGGCGGCAGTTGACGCACAGATCCGGGTGTCTCGCTCAGTTTGACCGGAACGCCTATACATTTTAAAATTTCACCGGTTGAACTTTGCAAGTCAACAACCATTTCTCTTGCCTTAAACAAGGGATCTTCCATTGCTTCATCTAGACTTCTGACCGGTCCCCAGCAAATATCCTGGCCATCAAGTTCTTCACACCAATACGAAAGCGGTTTTTGTTTAAATTTTTCTCTTACAAATTGAATAATTTCATCTTTTTTACCATCATCATACTGAAGTGCTATGTAGTCAGGCTTATTAAAATAATTACACAAATTTTTCCAGAATCTATTCTCTACCGCTCCAATAGATAAGTAACGATTATCCGCTGTTTCATACGTATTATAACAGGCATAACGATGAGAAAGAAACGAATCCGATCTTTTGACAGGCATTCCGGCATATTTTTTAAGACTTAACACCAGCGACAAAAAACTCATGGAGCCATCTGTCATGGATATATCAATATACTGACCGGTCCCGCTCTTTTGCCTGGCATGCAAAGCCATTAATATGCCAATGGCAGCATACATCCCGCCACCGGCAATATCAGCAATCTGTATTCCGGGAATGGATGGCGGACGATCTTTTTCTCCGATCAAATCCAGCACACCGGCCACACTTAAATAATTTACATCATGACCGGCCTCATCACGATACGGACCAGTTTGCCCATAACCGGAAATTGAGCAGTAAATGATTCCGGGATTTATTTTTTTGACCGATTCATAATCAACACCAAGACGTTTCGTCACACCCGGTCGGAAACCATCAAGAACAATATCGGCTTTTTCTGCCATTTTAAAAAATATTTCCCGGCCTTTGTCTGATTTAAGATTGAGTGTAATATGTTCTTTATTCCTGAGCACCGCAGAATTGATTCCTGCCTCAGCAGCATATCGTTTATCTTCTATTGCAATGACTCTTGCCCCGTGATCAGCAAGGATCATCGAACAAAAGGGTCCTGGTAATAATCGGGACAAATCAAGCACCGTTAATCCGCTTAACGCACCATTGTTAGTCATTCTGCCTCCGTAAAAAAATTAAATCCCTTACAATCAAGTGAGTATATAAAAACTAATCACAAGATACAAATATTCTAAATAAAAACAAAATTTTGCCTGTTTTAGTTAAGTTAATAAATTTTAATTATATGATCAGCTTCTAGTTTACTGGATACCCACCTTCGTGGGTATGACGACTTCGGATCAATCGGCGATAATTAAGCGTTCTGTCATTCCCGAGTAGTCGGGAATCCAGCGTTATTTTAACGGGTAATCGAATGATTCCAAACCAACTTAATCGAAATGGATAACCAGATTAAATTAATAC
>JAQIBZ010000101.1 GCA_027858815.1 Desulfobacteraceae bacterium | reverse complement strand
ATTATCAGAGAATCACTGGCCGGCTGGCTCGAAAGGGATGGTCACGATATTTCAACAGCTGCCAGCGGTGAAGACGCCCTTGAGTTGCTAAAAACCAACCATTTTGACATCCTTTTAGTTGATATTCAAATGGATGGCATCAGTGGAATCGATGTTTTAGAGCATGTCAAGGAGCACTATCCGGATATTGATATTATTATGATTACCGCCTTTGGCTCCATCCCCTCTTCCGTTAAAGCCATGAAGCTGGGTGCATATGATTATCTGTTAAAACCCTTTGACCCGGATGAACTTGGCGTCCTGATTCAGAAACTGATCCGACACCAGGATCAGACTCGTGAAAACCTGTTTTTGCGTGAGGAATATAAAGAAAAAACACGATTTGAGAGCATGATCGGCCAGTCAAAACCGATGCAGCAAATTTTTGATCTTATTATGGATGTCAAAAACACGGAATCAACAATACTGATAACCGGTGAAACAGGAACCGGCAAGGGACTTGCCGCAAAAGCAATTCATACGAACAGCCCGATGAACACAGGCCCTTTTGTAAGTGTTAACTGCGGTGCCATTCCAAGACACATTATGGAAAGCGAATTATTCGGGCACCAGAAAGGCGCTTTTACGGATGCCAAGGAAACTAAAAAAGGCCGCCTTGAAATGGCCTACGGCGGAACACTTTTTTTAGATGAAATCGGTGAAATAAGCATGAGGATGCAGATTGACCTGCTGCAGGTACTTGAAGACAAAATTTTTTATCGGGTAGGCGGCACCCAGTCTATTGAAACAAATTTTCGCGTTATTGCTGCTACCAACAGAAATCTTGAGGAAGCCATAAAAGAAAAAATTTTTCGGGAAGATCTGTATTACCGCTTAAATGTTATTACTTTTGAAATGCCTACTTTAAGAAAACGAAAAGAAGATATTCCCCTTCTGGCGGACCACTTCTTAAGGCGCTTTATACAGGAAACCAACAAGGCAGTGGATAGAATCAGCCGGGCAGCAATGGACGAACTGATGCTTTATGAATGGCCCGGAAACGTGCGAGAACTCTCAAACAGCATTGAAAGAGCGGTCGTTGTATGTAAAACTCACACGATTCAACCTGAAGACCTGCCGATATTCAGACCGGAATATGTGGCATGCCAGCCTGAAGGCACCACCTTAAGTGAAATCGAAAAAGACCATATCTTAAAGATTCTTAACAGCAATGAATGGAATATTGCAAAAAGTGCATCCATATTAGATATAGACCGTTCCACACTGTATAATAAAATCAAGCGCTATCAATTAGAAAAAGCCTCATGACCTGAGTTGCCATGAAAAAAATGCCGGTTCCGCCAAGCAATACCCTCCCCTGTTCCTCAGGATCAACTTGCACTGACAAAAATGATCTCTGCATTATCATATCTCCCATTGGAGAAATTGATCAGGATATTTGCGGCCTTGTGGGAAAAAAGATTCAATCTGTTTTCGGGTATCACACGATGACACTCCCGATTCTTTCTGATATTTCGTTTGCCTATGATGAAAACAGAAAACAATACCATTCCACACCGATTTTGCAAAAACTCGCCGACAATGCACCGGCAAACTGTTTTAAAATTATCGGCATTACAGGCCTTGACCTGTTTATTCCAATTCTGACGCATGTTTATGGCGAGGCGCAGTTGGGAGGAAAAGCCTGCATGATCTCAACATACCGGCTTCATGACAGCCAGGAAACAGAAATATACTCAAAAATCAATGAGCGAATTGTCAAGGAAGTGATTCATGAACTGGGGCATACATTCAACCTTCGGCACTGCGACAGCAGTTCTTGCATAATGCACTACTGCCGGGCTATCCAGGATGTGGATATGAAATCCGACCAGCTCTGCAGATACTGCGCTATTATGCTTGCAGATGAATTAAAATAATCTTCAACAGTTCAACCCATAATCCAAACGATCACATTAACAAAAAAAAGTACTCACCAGCCGATTCCAATCAAGGCCTGGGGCGTTACCGAAAATATCATCTCCGAGATTCCCACCGTCGGCTGCCATGAGGCCTGTTTCTTGTTCAAGGATTTCGTATAACTTTTCAATCTCTTGGTTTAAAAATAATTCTGCTTCATCCATAAACAATAGATTTTTGAGATCTTCCCGGAGTGTTTTACAATGCACTCTCATGACCCAACCATCTGAATAGGAATCTTTGTTTGCAATATCTCCCTGTTTCCGAAGCCCGAAATTTATTGCGGTCACAACCCCGTTTACTGGAGATGCAAACCCAACCGTATTTTCATCATGATAGCCAATGATATTTTCCTTGCCCTGGGCGACCACTTTACCCACAAGTGGTGCCTCAATTTTATCCAACCTGCCCAATAACTTCAGGGCAAATTCATCAAGGCCGACCCTCACTTCATTATCAGATTCAATTTTTGCCCAGGTGTGACCTTTATGCAGATAATACCCTCCCGGCAGGTGAACCCCATGAACATCTTTAAAATCAATTGGCTTTACGACCGTATAGACTTTGTACTGATCATTAAAATACTGATCAAAATCACAGCTAATGCAGTTATATTCACGATGACAGGCCTTAAAGTCAATATGACGCCTCATGGAATGAATGCAGGGCCTTTTTGCCGGCGATTTCTTTTTCAGTTTCTCCTTCCAAAAAACAATTTTTCCTTTTCGGCCGGAAGGTGTAATTCCCTGTTTTCTCAATTCCTCATTTTCCCTGCATGCACGCCGCAAAGCACGATCGAATTTACATTCAGAACAATTAAAATCCTGGTGACAGTCTTTTAGAAATACAACCCCTGCCTGCATCCATATGCAGGCAGAGGGGTTTTTGGATAATAAATTGTCTCTGGCAAAAATTTTCACTTCTTTTCTCCTTTTGAAACGGTCAGTATCAATTCATGAGAAAACCGGTTTGCCTGCTTGCCTGGTCTTAGCTTATTTGGTCTTAGCTTATTTGGTCTTAAGAAATTTTGTCACTAAATTGTTCCAGCCCAGATCCGGAAGATTTCCAAAGATGTCGGCCTGGAAAAATCCGCCGTCAACTGCAAGGGGACCTGCCACTTCTTCTATCATGTGTTCCAAAACGGCAACTTCCTCACCAATCCATGTGACACCCTGGCTGTCATCCATCAGTTGCTTAAACGATCCTTTGACATCCGAGGTATGAACTGAAAACAGCCATCCCTCACCGTATGGATCGCTGTTGGCAAGCTCCGGATTCTTTCTCACCGCTGGATTGACTTCGGTAATAACCCCGTTCACCGGAGATAAAACATCGGCTGTATTGTCTTTTCTTTTAAGACCCCACCCGATTTGGTTATGATTGAGTTCCTTGCCGGTTAAGGGAAGATCAAAGGCATCGGCTTTACCAAGAAGTTTTAAGGAAAAGTCATCTAATCCAACCCTTATAAAACCGCCGCTTTCAATTCTTGCCCAGGTATGTCCGTTGTGAAAATAGTAGCCCTCCGGCACATCAAAACCTTTTATCATTTGCATGCCGGAAACTACGCTTCTTGTTTTTGGAGACATGACATCTTCAAAACACTGGTCAAATTCACAGCTGGCGCACTTGTAATTAAGCGGGCAAATTCTGTTTTCTATTCGCTGTGTCAGGCTGTGTCGGCATATCCTGTTTATGCTCTCTTTCTTTCTCATGGCATCCTGCCAACTGATTTGTTTGCCCTGAGCGACTTTTTTATTCATTCCAAAATCATATTTACAGGTATTGCAGCTGTAATAATTATTGCAGCTCTTGCTTTTTACTGCACCTGCCTGCATCCATATACAAGGGTTGGCCTCTTTTGATTTTTTGTCTGCACTTATTTTCCACACATGATTTCCGGATTCATTATTTTTAATTCTTTCGCCCATTTTAAATTCCTCCTTATGTGGTTATTGTTTTTTCTTTTTAGTTATATTCATTGCAAACCAGATACCAACGTTTAAAAGATAGCGAATATTTTTCATAACAATTTAGAATTGCAGTAAATTTTTATTTGAAAAACAAATGTCCTGTCTCTTCGACAAAAGCCGGCCTGTTGAAATATCCTACACTGTACAAAATCTTAAAAAACCAATACCGCATAAACCACTACAGATAGGACTTTTATATAGAGTGTTGGATTTTCCTACATACGATTTGGATTTTTCCACACTTTTCAATCATCTTGTTTAGAAATATGAACATGTGATATAGGTAAGAATCACTGAACTTAGATTCCATAAACACCGGTCTTAAAAAAAGATAAAACATTGAGAATACCAAACAAAGATCTGGAAACCATTTTAAACGGCATCAGTGATTTCATTTTAGTCATATCGCCTGAAAGAAAAATTATTGAAGTGAATGATTCTTTTTTAAGGCATATGAATTATTCCAGAGAAAACGTGATTGGAAAAAAATGCTATGAAGTTTTCAAGGAAGCAACGCGAAAGAGCAGCAATTGCGATCGCGTATGCCCTATTCAGGAAGTAATTAAAAATAAGCGGCAATGCCAGGTGGAACTGACCCGTCTGGGTGGTGATAATCTGCCAAGGTATTCAGAACTGACCATCTTTCCTATTTGGGAAAAAAACGGTAAAATTTCCATGTTCGTTGAAATCAGTCGTGACATTACGCGACGGAAAAGAGAAGAACAGGAAATGACCCGTCGTCTTGAAAAAATGGTTGAAGAACGCACCCGTCAATTAAAAGAATCACATAGTAAACTGCTGCATCAGGATAAAATGGCGTCATTGGGCAAACTTTCTTCCTCCGTTGTTCATGAAATAAACAATCCCATATCCGGAATTTTAAACCTGACAATGCTCTGCAAGCGAATTATTCGAGAAGATTTCATTGATCAAAAAGAGCTGGATCTTTTCAGGCAATACCTCAATCTCATGGAAACCGAAACCCGCAGAATCAGCCGTATTGTATCCAATCTGCTTGTTTTTTCCAGACAGTCGAAAATAGAGTTGAAACTAGTTAATATCAACCAATTGATTGACAAGACACTTTTTTTAAATTCAAATTTATTAAAAATCTGCAATGTAAACTATGAAACACAATTGAACCCTGAGCTGCCTGACTTTTATGGCTCTGAAGATCAGCTCCAGCAAGTTTTCATGAATCTCATTTCAAATGCTGCAGAAAGCATGGAGGATTTAAAGGGTGGGATTCTGATGGTCACCACAGAATACTCTCCTGAAAATGATCATATTTTTATAATAGTTAAAGATACTGGTGTCGGCATCCGTCATGAAAACCTGTCAAAACTATTCGAACCATTTTTCACTACAAAAAAAAAAGGAAAAGGTGTCGGTTTAGGGTTATCTGTGGCATATGGCATCATAGAAGAACATGGCGGAAGGATCTATGTAGATTCAAAGCTTGGCACCGGTACCGCCTTCAAAATTTTACTGCCTCTGGATTCTTTGCAGGATAAGAAAAATGCTCTACCGACATCACCTGCAAAGCGTCTCTACCCTTAACATTTCCGCATCCATTATATTTCATCTCTGACTCAGAATAAATTATTTTGACTTAAAATATACCGATCGATATATTTTAAGTCATGAAAAAAACAGACCAAAATAAAGCGGAACGAACCAGGCAATTTATTATTGAAAATCTGCCCCGATCTTTAACAAAAAAGGAATTGCAGCTTACATTTCGCATCATCCGAAAATATTATTTGAATATTCCGGCAAATCTACTGAAAAATCAGTCATGTTTTTTTAAACTGCCACCAGCTGTCCGGGAGGTTTTTGTACACCGAGTCGGGGATTTCCAGTAGCCAGTTGATTTGTTCATGCAATCCGCTGATGCCCTACACCACCGCTTGGATGCATACTCCATTCCGGATTATCTGCGAGTAGTGGACATTTCGATAAAAGTATCGAATGTTGTTCCATGTCGGTTTTTTTGAATTCATCCCCTGCGGCAAAATAGGCAGCTTTTCTATGGTTTCCCTTGCCATATTCATGCGTATCTTCCGTTCGATAAGTGATACGATCATCAATGCCACAAAATATAGCAAAAGCATGGCTTCAATGCGTTTCTCATTCTTTAGAAAAACGGGAGCCACTTCCAAAACCGTTTTTTTGGTATACATACGCTTTTCAAGAAACGGCTGGCTTTTATATTTTCTCAATACATCTCTGGCCTCCAGTGCCGTATTGGTAACCAGGGGAAAGAGTCCATCTGTTTTCGACGCTTCGGCAAGGGCCTGTTCGTTCAGTTCCCACTGAAGGCTATGTGTAAATTCCCATTTGTTTTTATATACACTTTTTGTCAGGGAAGGCCTGCCGGGAGATATCTTCACTTTACACTAAATTTTTATGGCTGCACAATTTGCAGTCGGCCACATAAATAAAATCTTCTTTTTCCAATAACGTGCGAAGTGCATTCCAATTTGGTATGTGCGTGACATCATCCGGGGTGTTGCCGTCAAAAAGCTTATAGCTGAGTGGTACATGGCCGTCTGCTGTTATATTTATTCGTATGGACGTATGGGGTCGGACCAAGATAACCCATCGATATTCTGATTTATTCATTCCAAAACCATAGGTTTTTACCTTCAATATCGTTCTTTTGGACCTCAAAAAAAGCATTATAGGGTAACCGGGGCTCCCGAAGTTCGAATCCTTCTTCATTCTTCCGGGCATAGCGGCCGATCGCAAAGCTGTTCATTTG
>JAQIBZ010000030.1 GCA_027858815.1 Desulfobacteraceae bacterium | reverse complement strand
CCTAAATCCAGGGTTTCCCCTATCCTTGGGACCATGACATCATGCCCCTTGCCTTTCAGCAGTTTTTCAAAAGCAAGGGTCTGGTCTTCATCCCCATGAACCAGCGCTATTTTCTTAATATTTAAATTCGATTTTTCAACAAACCGCAGCATCTCATTTTTATCGCCATGAGCACTGAATCCCCCGATTTTGACAACCTCGGCTTTTAAGGGATATTCTTTATTAAGCATTCGTAATCGAGGCGCTTTTCCTACCCGACCGGACTTCGCATAAAGCTGGCCCTGTTCCAAAATTCTGCGGCCAAGGGTGTGCTGGGCCATATATCCGACAATGAGAATCGTGTTTTTGGGATCATGCATTTTATTTCGTAAATGATGAAGAATGCGCCCTGCTTCACACATACCGGATGCGGATATGACGATATGCGGCTTTTGCTCCCGCATCAAATCCATAGATTCCTGCACGGATGACGTAAAATGCAATTGGTTGAACATAAACGGGTTGTCACCTTTTCTTAAAAAATCCTCATGGGTTTCTACATCATACATTTCCGGATGTTCACCAAAAACCTTTGTGATTTTAGTTGCCAGGGGACTGTCCACATAGACCGGTATTCGGGGAACCTCGTTTTTATTATACAATTCATGGATGAAATACAGCAGCTCCTGGGTGCGGCCAAAAGCAAATGCCGGGATCAACAAGCTCCCTCCCCGTTCAACTGTATCATTGATCACTTTTTTCAGGTGCGGCGCCATATCGATCACCGGTTCATGCGTACGATCGCCATACGTGCTTTCCATAATCAGCAGGTCGATATCCCGGTCCTCTTCAGCAAAATTAAGCGTGGGGTCTTCTAAAATCGGTTTATCAAATCGGCCGATATCACCGGTAAAGCAAACCGTACGGCGATTTCCGTTGTTATTCGTTTTAACAATACTGATGGCAGACCCCAGGATATGCCCGGCATCATAGAGGGTACACACAGCATTATTTCCCACAGCAATCGGTTTTCCATAAGGTACGCCATCAAAAAAGGTCAGTGCCTGATTCGCATCCTTCATGGAGTACATGGGCAACACGGTTTCAAGGTGGAATTCTTCAGCCAGCTCATTTATGGCATCTATATTTAAATTATATTTACCCTTTTTTAATAATTTCTGTATCTCTTTGACTCTTTCCTTATCATTTTTGTTATTTCCGGAACCGGATTTAATTTTTGATAAAATTTTGCGCACCATTTTGTAGTTCAGGTAATTTGCATCTGACTCCTGAATGTGGGCGCTATCCGGCAGCATATATTCGCAGGCATCTTCTGTTGCGCGTGTGGAAATAATCCGCCCTTTTAACCCATCTTTGGTCAATAGCGGTATCCGGCCTGAATGATCGATATGCGCATGGGAAAGTATGACATTGGAAATAATTGACGGATCAATAGGCAACACCCGGTTCTTTCGGTCTGCGTCTTTTCGTCTGCCCTGATACATGCCGCAGTCTAGAAGAATGTTATCCTGATGGGTCGTAATCATATGCATCGAACCGGTCACTTCTCTTACAGCACCAAAAAATGTTACATGCACAGCCTTACTCCTTTATTTTGAAGTTCAAATGATGGCAAAATATTGATTCTATCGCAAGTTCAGGAACAATGAAAAGGTTTTCATTATTAAATTTTCTTACCATGTCTGCATCCTCTGTTATAATTTTCCATAACTAATTAAAATATATGTTCTTTAAACCATCAAACAATCCGATTTAAAATAAAAAAATAAAAATACATTTTTACTTTTGACTCTGATATATAAATACCATTAAAAAACGTTATTAATAATCGGACAAAAAAATCCGGTCTGCTTTTACCGGACATTTAAAACACATCACTCATATAACCTACAAAAGGAGGAATTACCGGAGATTCAGCGTTAAAAAGGAATATCCGGTGTTTATTTAGCTTATGGGAATTAACTTTGTTGAAAAAATTGATAATCTGGTAAAAGTAAAAACCGTTTTGATCAGTGTTTCTGATAAATCCGGCCTTGAGACATTTATCCCTGCTCTTTTAAAAATTAATCCTGACATCAGAATACTGTCAACCGGCGGCACATATAATACAATAAAGGAAATTCTCGGCAATAAATCCTCCGTTATCCTGACCCAGGTGTCGGATTACACCGGCCAACCGGAAACCAAGGGGGGACTTGTTAAAACCTTAGATTTTAAAATTTATTTAGGCATTCTCACTGAAACCTATAACGACTCCCATCAAAATGACCTGAAGCGAACCAATGGCAGTCCCATTGATATGGTCATTGTCAACCTGTATCCGTTTGAGGCAACCATTCAAAAAGACGATGCGACCCCGGAAATGGCTCGGGGGAATATTGATATCGGCGGCCCCTGCATGATCCGTGCATCCGCCAAAAACTGCCTGCGCGTCGCATCCGTTGTGGACCCGAATGATTATGACTCCATCATAGAAGAGCTCACAACCAACAAGGGAATGACAAGCCTTGAAACCCGTTTTCGTCTTGCACAAAAAGCATTTTCCCATACAGCAGGTTATGATCGGGCGATTGCCGATTATCTGGGCGAAAAAACAATTGCTGATATAAAAGCTTGCTATTCAGACATCATGTAAAAAACCCTTTTTTCACCACAGAGTACACAGAGAAAAAAGAGAATATAACTATTTTTAAACGACTTGTCTCTGTGATCTCTATGGTAAATTGTTATTTTTACGAAATTTTCGACTGAGGAGAAATAAAATGAGCACCGATTTAAAACAAATGTATAAAACCATCATGGACGATCATTTTCCGCCGCAAATGGAAATCAGTTTTGTTGACGGACAACAGCGCCAAACCTTGTTTTATGAAAAAGCCGACTGGATCATCGACAATGTCCGCAAAGGCTTACGGTATGGTGAAAACCCGGGCCAGGAAGCAGCTTTATACCGTCTGCTCAACGGTAATCTGATTCTGGGAGATGCGGAAACCATCCAGCCCGGCCAGTACCTGGTATCTGACATCGAACTGCTCCAATCCGGCAAACATCCGGGAAAAACAAACCTGACGGATGCAGATAATGCGTTAAACATCCTCAGATATTTTTCCGATCAGCCGGCGGTGATTATTGTCAAGCACAACAATCCCTGTGGTGCTGCCATATCCGACTCATTAGAAGATGCCTATCGAAAGGCTTACATGGCAGACCGTGTGGCTGCCTTTGGCGGATGCATTGCCGTCAACCGCTCCATCGACATAGCCACTGCAACGTCTATTGCCAAACAATATGCGGAAGTCGTGGTCGCCCCTGATTTTGAAGACGGTGCCATGGAGATCCTTGC
>JAQIBZ010000022.1 GCA_027858815.1 Desulfobacteraceae bacterium | reverse complement strand
TATCCATCGGGTTAAAGCCGATCAACAACATTGTGGATATTACCAATTTTGTTATGTTGGAACAGGGCCAGCCGCTGCATGCATTTGATTTTGACCGGCTGGCTGAAAACCGTATTATTGTTCGTACGGCACATGACAAAGAAAGCTTTACAACCCTTGACGGCAAAGAACGCCTTCTCAGTGACAACACACTGATGATCTGCGATGGTGAAAAACCTGTGGCAGTCGCCGGTGTCATGGGCGGTATGAATTCTGAAATTGAAAAAACCACCACACGGGTATTGCTCGAAAGCGCGTATTTCAACCCCATATCCATCCGAAAGACAGCAAAACATCTTACTTTAAATACAGACGCAACGCACCGGTTTGAGCGCGGTGTGGATCCTGATGGCACGCTTACGGCTTTAAATCGCGCAGCCCAGCTCATTACTGAAATTGGAAATGGTCATTTAATTGACGGCATCATCGATGAACATCCCTTGCCATCAACTACAAACGCAATATCTTTAAGCATAGCCAGGACCAATCAACACCTCGGAACCAGCCTGAATCAGAATCAAATCCGCAATTATCTTCAATCGGTTGAATTTAATGTTGAAATCAAAGATGAAGACACGCTTATAGTTTTAGCACCGTCTTTCCGGGTCGACGTCAGCCGCCCGGAGGACCTGATGGAAGAAGTGGCCCGATTGTGGGGTTATAACAACATCAAAACAACATTCCCCAAAATTTCCGGTGTGACGAATCTTCCCAACCAGTCGAGTCAAATCAAAGATCAAATCAAAAATGCGATGACCGGTTATGGTTTTTCAGAATCCATCACCTATAGTTTTATCGGAAAAAATGCCGGCGACCGCTTAAATCTTGCAGAAAATGATGACCGGCGAAAGATGCTCAATATCCTGAACCCGATTTCCGAAGACCAGTCCGTCATGCGGACTTCCCTGGTTCCCGGCCTGCTGGAAGCGATGCACCGTAACCTTTCGCACCGGATCAAAAACCTTCAATTCTTTGAACTGGGAAAAATTTTTATCAGCAACGGACAGGCACAGCAGCCGACAGAAACGGAAATGCTGGCCGGACTCTGGACCGGCATACGGTCAGATGCCTCATGGCACAGCAAATCGGTTGCTTGCGATTTCTTCGACTTAAAAGGGATTCTTGAAGACTTTTTCCATTATTTTAAAATGGACCAGATTATTTTTTCAAAAATGGATGCTGCGTTGTGTAGCTATATGAAATCCGGCCACACCGCACAAATTCTCATTAACGGCATGCCGTTAGGGCTTATCGGGGAAATTACTTCTGATGTTTTAAACAATTTTAACATTAAACAGCCGGCATTTATTTTTGAAATCAATATAAACACATTCATTGCGAATTTACCGGAAACAAAAATGTTTGTTCCGATTCCCAAATTCCCGTTTACGGACAGAGACATTACCTTAATTGTTGACAACGACGTTCAAGCAGGTGTTATATTAGACCAGATCAGATTTTTTGAAGAAAAACTCATGGAAGATATTTGCGTACTGGATGTATACAGTGGAAAACCGATTCCTGCCGGCAAAAAGAGTATTTCTTTACGAATAATTTATCGATCCTTTACTGAAACATTGTCGGATCGACAGGTAAATCTTGTTCACCAACAACTGACAGACCGGATCATCCAAAAGTTCAACGCCACCCTGCCGGTCTAAAACCTTAACAGGTTGTTTGCGCTGATGGAGAATCAGATACCTCCAGAAACATCAAGACCGGACAAGCTGTATTTCAAAATCGGCGAAGTCACCGAGATTACTGAACTGGCAGCTTATGTTCTTAGATTCTGGGAATCTGAGTTCAACATCATATCACCCAAACGGACCGAATCCGGCCAGCGTCTTTACCGAAAAGTGGATGTAGAATCTATTCTAAAAATTAAATATTTATTATATGAAAAAAAATTTACCATTGAAGGTGCAAAAAAAAATTTAAAAAATAACAATAAACAAAAACCAGGGCCTGTTCCACATACCTCCTTTGAAGAAATCAAGTCAGAACTGCTGCAAATCAGAGCAATGCTGGACTGATCAAATCCATTTCTTCCGTATCTTTCCGATTCTTCCGTACGTCACTGCCGAAAACATCAACTGATTTACACCACAATTGGTAATTAAATTTTAATATTGACATAGCTATATTTTTCAATTAGTTTATTACGGCTATGGACGGGACGCGGGCATAGCTCAGTTGGTAGAGTACAAGCTTCCCAAGCTTGGTGTCGCGAGTTCGAATCTCGTTGCCCGCTCCAAATCTTGTAGGCCCCATTCGGGTTGAATGAGGTGTGATAAAGAAGCAATGATCTGAACAGCTTGATGAAGCGGGCATAAATGCCCGTTTTTTATTTTTTTAAACGGAAGACAGAATATTGGCCAAAAAATTTAAAAGAAAAGACAAAAATCAGACCGATAAACTCGTACTGGCTGAAAAATCAGCTGCCATTGCGGATGCACCGGAAGTATTGGCTGTTGTCTGGGAACTGGCCGAACCGATATGCAATGTCGATGGGATGGAACTGATCCATGTTGAGTATCAGCGGGAAGTCGGCGGACGCATTCTCCGGCTTTATGTTGATAAACCCGGTGGCATCACCTTGGGTGACTGTTCATTGATCAGCTCTCAACTGGGAGACATTCTGGATCTAAAACTTGAAACAAAAGACGCCTATACACTGGAGGTCTCATCTCCCGGTATAGATCGGCCCGTATCAAAACTGTCTGATTTTGAAAAATTTGAAGGGCAACAGGCAAAAATTAAAATTGCCCGACCCATCAACGGTCAAAAAAAATTCAAAGGGATCCTGTCTGGGATTATAGAATCAAATGTACAGCTAAAGACAGAGAATAATACTGTCTCCATCCCATATCAGGATATTATTAAAGCACGGCTTGTCAATTATGACGGGGAGAATAAATGCTTATAACAGACATGAAACGTGTGATTGAGCAGGTTAGCCGGGATAAAGGTATTGATTTTAACGTTCTGGTGAAGGCATTGGAAGAAGCCCTGCGCTCAGCCGCCAAAAAAAAATTCGGTAACAAAATCGACATTGAAATTCAATACAACGATGAAACCGGTGAACTTGAGGTATTCCAATTCAAAGAGGTAGTCGAAGAAGTCACTGAACCGGCTTTTCAAGTCGACATGGAAGAGGGACAGGAACTGGACCCTGAATGTGAGATCGGTGACCTCCTCGGTACCAAAATGGATACCACGACCTTCGGCAGAATTGCCGCCCAATCCGCCAAACAGGTAATCATACAAAAACTCAAAATCGCTGAAAGAGATGCGGTATATAACAGTTTTGTCGAACGCCAGGGGGAAATCATTAACGGGATTGTTCAGCGAACGACCCGGAATGAAATTATTGTCAACCTGGGCCAGGCAGAAGCGGTGATCCCGAAAAGAGAACAGATTCCCGGTGAAAATTACAGGCGGGGTGACAGAATCAGAGCCTATATCGTTAAGGTACTTGAAGAAAGCCGGGGACCACAGGTTGTCCTTTCAAGAACACATCCCGCTTTTCTGATCAACCTGTTTAAAACAGAAGTACCAGAAATCAACGAAGGCATTGTCAACATTGTCGGGGCAGCCAGAGAAGCCGGAAGCCGCGGTAAAATAGCAGTAAGCTCCAGCGATCCGGACATTGATCCAATCGGCGCATGTGTCGGCGTTAAGGGGAATCGGGTTCAAAGTGTAGTTCAGGAACTCAAAGGTGAAAAAATCGATATTATTCCCTGGCATATTGACCCGGCAAAATTTGTATGCAATGCACTGGCCCCTGCGGAAGTTTCAAGGGTGATTATCGACGAAGTGAACCACAGCATGGAAGTGGTTGTTCCGGATGAAGCCCAGTCCATCGCCATCGGGCGTGGCGGCCAGAATGTCCGGCTCGCATCCAAACTATCCGGATGGAACCTTGACGTAAAAAGCCTGACCGCCTATGAAAACAGCATCCAAATAGGGCGCGATTCGCTGATGGAACTGCCGGCAATGACAAAGACGCTTGCAGATATCTTGTTCCAGGAAGGTTTCTTTGCAGTTGAAGATCTGGCAAAAGTTTCTGGTGAAGAACTCGCAGAAGTTGCCGGAATTTCCGATGAAGACGCAGGCGAACTTATAGAACAGGCAAAACAGGCACTAAACGCTGTTGATGATGAACAAACGGCAGAAGATGATGTGCCGAAAGACGACGAAACTGCAGAAATTGAAGCTGCCGATCCCGTCGTTGAACCTGTAGCTAAACCTGCGGGCGAGACAGAAGAGACAGAAGAGACAGAAGAGACAGAAAAACCAGATGAGACAGAAGAAACCAAAAAAACTGAAGAATAATTTAATAAATATTATTAATTAATTCTTAATAATAAATTTAAAGAATATGATCCCGGTTTTTGATGGATAACGAGGGGGATAGATGGCAAAACTCAGAGTATACGAACTCGCCAGAGAGCTAAACCTGGAGAACAAAGCTCTCCTGGAAAAAATGGAGGAGATGGGCATTGAAGTTAAAAGCCATATGTCCTCTCTGGACGAGGCCGCTATAAAACAAATCAAACAAACGCTTTTCGGGAAAAAAACCCCGGATAAGGTAGTTGAAGACAAGCGGATAAAACCCAACGTTATTCGACGGCGACGAAAACGTGTTGAGCCGCCGGTTGAACCGGAAGCAGCTGAAATACCTGAAGTATCTGCCAAAGAAGAAGAAATCAAAGAAGCTAAAGAGCCTGCTACCTCGGAAGAAGAGACTGAAGATAAAACCGTGGAAACCCCGGAAGAAACAGCAGAACCTGCTGCGCCTGAAGTGGAAGAGACGGTAGAAGCAGATGAAACAGTTCCGGCGGCAGCTGATCCGGAGGAATCTGAACAGGATATTCCGACTGAAAAGCTTACTGAAGTCGAGGCTGAAGTCGAGGCTGAAGTGAAAGTGGAAGAGAAACCAAAAAAGCAGAAAAAGCTGAAAACCCCTGAAAAAGAAAAACCGGACGCTGAGGCTGAAAAAGCCAAAGAAGCACCGGCGGCCAAGCCGGCATTGAAACGTAAAGTCAAAAAAGGTACTCCGGCAAAAATCATCAGTATGCCGACAAAACCGGTAGAACCACCAAAAAGGGCTGAAGCACCGGCAAAGGCAAAGGATACCCAAAAACCAACTAAAAAGTTTGTCAAAGGTATCAGAAAAAAACCTGTTACCGTTCAACCGCCTCAAGCTGAACCTCCGACAACGGATGCTGCAGCTAAAAAAAGAATCCGGAAAAAAAGGACTGAAGTCGAAGTACCTGTTGATATTAAGAAGGTCAAAAAAGTAAAGGGCACGTCAAAGCGTAAAGCCGTGGTCGAAGGCTCCGCCCTATACGACAAAAGTTTTGGCAGATCCCGAAAAGGCCGGAAAAAATTCAAATCAACACCGGCTGGCGGTGGTCAGAAAACACAAATCACAACGCCTAAAGCAATCAAACGGCGGTTTAAAGTGGATGATACAATTGTTCTGGCAGATCTCGGCAAACGAATGGGGATAAAAGCCAACGAACTGATTTCCAAACTCATGGGCATGGGCATGATGGTCACGGTGAACCAGACCATTGATTATGATACGGCATGCCTGGTCGCAACAGAATTCGGTTTTGAGCTTGAAAGAGCCACATTTGAGGAAGAAACTGTCATAAAAACAGAGGTGGATGCACCCGATCAATTGCTGCACCGCCCACCGGTTGTAACAATCATGGGACATGTCGATCATGGTAAAACATCCCTTTTAGATGTTATCCGCCGATCAAAAATTACCGATTTCGAAGCCGGCGGTATTACCCAGCATATCGGCGCCTATCATGTAAAACATGAAACCGGTGAAATTGTCTTCTTAGACACACCCGGCCATGAAGCTTTCACCGCAATGCGCGCCCGCGGGGCGAAAGTAACAGATATTGTCGTTCTGGTTGTGGCCGCAGATGACGGTGTCATGCCGCAGACCGTTGAGGCCATCGACCACGCCAGAGCAGCCGGAGTCCCCATTATTGTTGCCATAAACAAAATTGATAAACCGGGCGCAGAACCGGACCGAATCAAACGGGAACTCGCTGAAAAAGGCCTGGCCGCAGAAGACTGGGGCGGAGAAACCATTCTTGTCAATGTGTCTGCAAAAGAAAAGATCGGTATCGACGAGCTGTTGGAGATGATCCTTCTTCAATCTGAAGTACTTGAATTAAAGGCAAACCCAAACAAACTGGCTGCCGGGCACATTGTTGAATCCAGACTGGATACCGGACGGGGAGCAGTCGCTACGGTTCTGGTCAGTGAAGGAACCCTTCGTGTGGGTGACCCGGTTGTCTGCGGTATGTACTACGGTAAAATCCGGATCATGTATGACGATATGGGTACCCAGATCAAAGAAGCCGGACCGTCCATTCCCGTAGAAATCGTGGGTCTGTCAGGTGTTCCCATGGCAGGCGATGAACTCAACGTCATGGCAGCTGAAAAAGATGCCAAGCAGGTCAGTGAACACCGGCTACAAAAACAACGAGCCAAAGAACTTGCCCGAACCAGCCGGATGAGCCTTGAGAAACTTTACGAAAAACTGATGGAAGGTGAAGTAAAAGATTTAAATCTCATTATCAAAGCGGATGTTCAGGGCTCCATTGAAGCACTAAAGGATTCGCTGATAAAATTGTCCTTTGATGAGGTTAAAATCGGTGTTATTCATTCTGCTGTCGGTCCGATTCGTGAATCGGATATCTCCTTAGCAGCGGTTTCCAATGCCATCATTTTAGGCTTTAATGTTCGCCCAACTGCTAAAGTGTCCCTTATTGCTGAAGAAGAAAACGTTGATATCCGTTACTATGACATCATCTATAATGCCATCAAAGACATCAAAAATGCCATGGTTGGCCTGATGGATGCCAAATTTGAAGAAAAAGTGCTGGGCGAGGCCGAAGTCAGAGAGACATTCCATGTCCCCAGCATCGGTACGATTGCAGGATCTTATGTGACCAGCGGCAAGATCAAAAGAGGCGCGCAGGTCCGATTAATCAGAGACGGTATTGTCACCTATGACGGTAAAGTAGCCACCTTGCGGCGATTTAAGGATGATGTGAAAGAAGTCGCCCAGAATTACGAATGCGGCATTCTCATTGAAAACTATAATGATATTAAAATCGGCGATATTATCGAATGCTATTATTTTGAAGAAGTCAAACCGACCATGCCGGTATAGGTAGGAGGATATGGAGATCCTTAATATATGAACATAAAACCATTTAAAAGGGCTGACAGGGTTAGCGGATTAATCCATGAGGCATTATCGCTGCTGCTTCAGAAATCGATCAGTGATCCCCGCTTGGAATCGGTCAGCATTACCGGTATCAAGATGTCGCCGGATCTGAAACTGGCAAAAATATACTTTGTGATTTCCGAGCATATCGCAACCAAAGAAGAGGCGTTTGCCGGGTTTAAAAAAGCCAAAGGATTTATCAAATATACGCTTGCACGTAAGCTGGAATTGCGATATATGCCTGATCTTCAATTTTATTATGACAATTCAATCGATTACGGATTCCATATGAATTCCGTTTTGAAAAAAATAGAAAATGAGCATACAACAAATAATCAACCACCTGAAAAAGAGTAAACGCATACTGCTTGCGTCACATATACATCCGGATGGAGATGCCATCGGCGCATTGATCAGCTTGGGACTGGCTCTGCAGGAATCAAAAAAAAAAGTCAGGGTCTATAATGAAAGCCCTATTCCGGCGGTTTACCAATTTCTGCCGTCTCTTCATTTGATCAACCAGACAGTCGGCGACATATCCGAATATGACACAGCCATTATACTGGACTGCTCGGATCTGCACCGTATCGGCGAAGCAGCGGCAGCCGTTTCTAAAATCCCGGTAATTATCAATATCGATCATCATACCACCAATACTCGGTTCGGCAACCTGCAGTATATTGATCCGGCGGCGTCTTCAACATCTGAAATGATTTACCGGCTGGTATCAGCAATGGATGATGTGCAGATTGACAGAGGAATGGCCTATTCCATCTATACAGGAATCATGACAGACACCGGCTCATTCAGGTTTGCCAATACGACCCCGGAAGCATTTGAAATATGTCACAAAATGGTTCAGTTAGGTGCTAATCCGCATAAGGTGGCGCACCATGTGTATGAAACAATTTCCTTAAACCGGATTAAGCTGCTGAATATGCTGTTTGATTCCATTGAATTGTCCCATAACGGCAAACTTTCAATTATGACACTCACCCAGAATATGCTACAGACAACCGGGACCATGCTTGAGGATGTCAGTGGCCTGATCAACTATGCCAAACAGATAGAAAACGTCACAATGGCTGCTCTGCTGTTTGAACGGAAACGAAGCCCGGGGAATAAACACGGCAGCCACTTTCATGTCAGCCTTCGCTCGGATGGTGCGGTGAATGTCGCCACCATCGCCACCTCTTTTGGCGGCGGCGGTCACAAAAATGCAGCCGGATTTGATATTCAGGCACCCCTGCCGGATTTAAAAAGAACCATTTTCTATTTTTCGAAAAATCTTTAATCTACCCGGAGGATGCTTTATTCATACATAAAAAAAATGTGTTATAGACCATGACAAATGAGACCAATGGCATTTTGATCGTTGACAAACCGCAGGGTATAACTTCGGCCAGAGTCATCAGCCGGATCAAAAGGATATCCGGTATTAACAAAATCGGGCACACCGGAACCCTTGACCCAATGGCCACCGGCATAATGATCTGCACAATCAACCGGGCAACCCGCCTATCCCGGTTTTTTCTGGCCAGCCCGAAGAAATATGTAGCGGTTTTAAAACTAGGAGTTGAAACAGATACTTTGGACGCCACCGGACGTATTGTTGCAACTCATCAAATTGACACAGTTTCAGAACATGCTGTTGTCGCGGCATGCAAACAGTTTGAGGGTGAAATTGATCAGATTCCCCCGGCATATTCAGCATTAAAACATAACGGCGTACCGCTTTATAAATATGCGAGACAAGGAACGCCCGTCATTAAACCGGCACGAAAGGTGATGATATCACACATTAAAATTATTGATATAAATCTCCCTGAAGTCAGGTTTGAGGTCCGGTGTTCTTCCGGAACATATATCCGGACCCTGTGCGCCGATATCGGGAATACGCTTGGATGCGGCGGACATCTGACAGAACTCAAACGAACCGAATGCGGCGGATTTGGCATGCAGGATGCGATACCATTGACGGATATCGAATCCCATCAAAGCCTGGAATCATTTAAAAACCGGCTTATTCCCATGTCTGACGCTCTTTCGGAGATGACATCGTATGTCGCGGATAACAGTTTAATGGAAAAAATAAAGTACGGCAAAAGCATCTCATTAACCGATATCGACATTGATATCCAAACTGAAATCCAGTCTGATATTCGGGCGATTGGAAAAGATGCCGACAATGCTTTCATTAAAATCATTAATGATAAAAATCAGCTTCTTGCTGTTTTAAATCCTGATGAAAGTAACGACCGGTATAATTATTGTTGTGTTTTTCACAATCCATAATATGATATAAACCTATTCAAGATATAAAAATATACCCATAGAGGAGGAAAAAGTGAATATCCCAGAGCAAATGAAAACAGAAACCATTAACCGGTTCAAACTTCACGATTCTGACACCGGATCACCGGAAGTTCAGATTGCCCTTTTAACTGACCGGATCAAACATCTGACCGAGCATTTAAAAATTCACAAAAAAGATCATCATTCCCGCAGAGGACTGCTTATTATGGTCGGCAAGCGCCGCAGACTGTTAAGCTATGTCAAAAACAAAGATGTCATGCGTTACCGGTCCGTGATTAAAGAGCTGGGACTCAGACGATAATTAACTTCCCCTTGATAATGATGTGTGTCTATTATTCAGCATATCGGTGTTTGAGGGTAATCTATATTCCCATTCAGGCGGCTTAAAAAGCTTAGGTTTTTGCCTGGGACTTTTGAACGTCGACTTGTTATCAGGAGATTAAATTAAAATGGAATTTTCATTTAGTACGGAAATTGGGGGCGAAACACTCAGCATTTCAACCGGAAAAGTTGCCAAACAGGCATCCGGCGCGGTCATGGTTCAATATGGTGAGACCATTGCACTTGTGACAGTGGTTTCCGCCAAGGATGAACGACCCGATGTTGATTTTTTACCGCTTACTGTTGAATACCAGGAAAAAATTTATTCAGCCGGGCGGATTCCCGGAAACTATTTCCGCCGCGAAATCGGCCGACCAAGCGACAAAGAGACCCTTACCGCACGCCTGACCGACCGACCCATCCGGCCACTTTTCCCCAAAGGGTATGGCTTTGAAACCCAGGTGATCGTGACAATTTTGTCCATGGACAAAGTCAATGATCCGGATATTCTCGCATTAAACGGCGCATCCGCTGCGCTCATGATATCGGATATCCCGTTCGAGGGCCCGATTGCCTGTGTTCGCGTAGGACGTGTTGACGGCAAACTGATTGCCAATCCGACCATTGCCGAACGGGAAAATTCGGATATCAGCGTGATTGTGGCCGGGTCCAAAACCGGCATCACGATGGTGGAAGGTGGCGGCAACATTGTCAGCGAAGCGGATATGCTGGAAGCAATTTTTTTCGGTCATGAACAATTACAGCCCATTATCGGCATCCAGGAAAAACTGATCGCCGCAGCTGGTGTTGAAAAACGCGTTTTTGTGCCCAAAGAACATGATCCGGAACTGGTGGAAAAGATTGCAGCCACTGCCAGTGAAAAAATTGCAAAAACCGTAACGATTCCAGGAAAAATGGACCGCAGCAAAGCACTGTCCGCACTCAAAACCGAAATTTTTGAAGGACTGGGTGAAGAATACGCGGAACGTAAAAAAGAAGTCTCCAAGGTCTTCAAAGATCTGGAAAAAAATATCTGCCGGAACATGATCCTCAAACAAGGTAAACGAATTGACAACCGCGCCTTTGACGAAGTCCGGCCAATCGCCTGCGAAGCAGGTCTGCTGCCCCGTGTTCACGGCAGTGCTCTGTTTACCCGTGGCGAAACCCAGGTGCTCGGTGTATTGACACTCGGTTCCGGTCCGGATGAGCAACGGATAGAAACTTTAAACGGCGAAGAAAACAGATCGTTTATGCTTCATTATAACTTTCCGCCATTTTCTGTTGGCGAAGCCAGACGTGCCGGAGGCCCAAGCCGCAGGGATATCGGCCATGGAACGCTGGCCCGGCGAGCAATTGCCAAAGTTTTGCCTGCCAAGGAAGATTTTGATTATACCATCCGAATAGTCTCCGAAGTCTTAGAGTCCAACGGGTCCTCATCCATGGGCACCGTATGTTCGGCTTCCATGGCAATGATGGACGGCGGTGTCCCCATTACTGCACCGGTTTCCGGTATTGCCATGGGACTTGTCACCGACGGAGAAACAACCGTTGTGCTGTCAGACATCCTCGGAGATGAAGATCATACCGGTGATATGGATTTCAAAGTTGCCGGAACAGCCGACGGTATTACCGCACTGCAAATGGATATCAAGGTTCGCGAACTTTCCAAAGACATCCTTACAAAAGCCCTTGATCAGGCAAAAACAGGCCGATTGCATATTCTGGACAAAATGCAGGAAGCCATCAGTATCCATCGGGATGAGATGTCTCCGTATGCACCGAATGTATATGCCATTCAAATCAATCCGGAACGTATCGGTGATGTAATCGGCCCCGGCGGCAAGATGATCCGGTCTATTCAGTCTGAAACCAATACACGGATTGAAATCAATGACAATGGTATTGTAAAAATCGCTGCCGTCAGTAAAGAAGAAGGTGATCGGGCCGTGCAGATTGTTCAGGATATCGGTATGGACCCGGAAATCGGCGCTATATATGAAGGAAAAGTTGTCAAAATTACCGATTTCGGAGCCTTTGTTCAGATCAAACCCAAAACCGACGGACTGGTTCATATTTCGGAACTGGCCAATTATCGCGTCAAACAGGTCAGTGATATTGTCAAAGAAGGCGACATGATCAAAGTTAAAGTGCTGGATGTCTCCCGCGACGGCAAAATCAAGCTGAGCCGCAAGGCGCTGTTGACAGACGAAAAGAAACCTGAAGACAAATAATGGCGTCGTAAAAGTTCCATCTACTGCGTTATAGCGGTTTTTCAGACTTTCAATATATTACTTATATTATTTCAATTCTGAAAAACCGCTACGCCTTGCCAAATTTTATGTGATTGGTGAAACTTTTGACTTAGCCATCCAGATACTATCAACGTTAAACCTAAGATATTGTTTTATCGGGACGATTACTGATGCCTGACGCTACAATTGTTAAATGCTGCCGTGTTCGACCAGGTCAGGACGCGGATATTGATCTCCCCAGATATATGACCCCTCATTCAGCAGGAATGGATATTTGCGCAGCGGTTGAACAACCGACGACGATGAAACCCGGAGAGATCATTTTGGTCCCTTCGGGTTTTGCCATTTCCCTGCCCACTGGATATGAAGCCCAAATCCGTCCCCGAAGCGGACTGGCCATCAAGCATGGTATCGGTATTATCAATTCTCCGGGAACCATTGATGCGGATTACCGGGGTGAAGTAAAAATCGCGTTGATCAATTTTGGGAAAGAGCCCTATGTGGTCAACCGGAGGGACCGGATTGCTCAGATGGTGATCAATCAGGTCTGCCAGGCCCGGTTTGAAGTGGTGGAGACGTTAGAAGAAACAGACCGCAACAGCGGTGGGTTCGGCCACACTGGAATATAGTTTTTCTTTATGATTCGACCATTTACTGCGTTTTCCGGGAATCGCGGTAGCGCTGCTACAGCTTCATCCCGGATGCCTTGTAAATGAACGAATCATAAAGAAAAATATCATCGGCAAAAAAACTCCTTATTTATTATCCAAAACAGGCAGATAATTAAGCAAAAAATGCAGATTTGTATGCTGGCCAGCGGCAGTCGCGGTAATTCCATCTATGTTTCCGACGGCGAAACTTCCGTTTTAGTTGATGCCGGATTGTCCGGCATTGAAATTGAACGCCGCATGAAATCCAGGGATCTCAATGTAGACGACATTGATGCCATTATCGTCTCTCATGAGCACTCGGATCATATCCAGGGAGTGGGCGTTTTAGCCAGACGTTACAACCTGCCGGTTTACATCTCTACTGAAACATATAACACTGCATCCTCCCAGCTCGGCACCATCCAGCAGATTAACAATTTTTCCTGCGGCTCCGAATTTAACATCAAGGGCTTAACCATCCGCCCCTTTTCCATTTCACATGACGCCAGTGATCCCGCAGGATTTACCCTCGGATGCAATGGTCAGAAAATTGGCATTGCAACGGATCTGGGAGTTGCCACAGCCATGGTCAGGGAGCATTTAAAGGACTGCCGGTGCCTGATACTTGAAGCCAATCATGATCTGCGAATGCTTGAAGACGGTCCCTACCCTTGGCCGGTGAAGCAGCGGGTAAAAGGCCGGACCGGTCA
>JAQIBZ010000012.1 GCA_027858815.1 Desulfobacteraceae bacterium | reverse complement strand
GGGCTGGAGTCAGATCTGCCCTTGACCCATTTGAGATAAATTCTTAGATTACAACGCTTCGCGAAGAGCCAAATTTTTTAACTACTGTTTTTTTAATTTAAAAAGCTTCCGGCGGCAGCTTTGTTATGTCATTATAAATTTTATCCGGTTCCATTGTTTAATCCTTTTTGTTTTCTTGCCCCGATTGCGAATTGCATTTATATTACCGGCAGGTCCTCCGGCAAATCGCCACATTTTCGACGTTTCAGGACGCCTAAGGTTTTGGTCATGGGCAAAACCTGAAACAGGCCGGATGCTGCTGCCAGTTTATAAATATAATGCGGTGCCTGGCCGCCCTCTTCCCGACGCTTAAATATGTCATGAATCAGCAGATATCCGCCCGGCATGATATGGCCTATCCAGGAATTATAATCCGTGTAAGCGGCAGCAAATGAGTGGCCGCCATCAATAAAAACCAAGCTCAGCGGGGTTGCCCATTGGCGCGCTGCCACCTCAGACCTGGCCAGAATCGGCACCACCGTATCTTCAAGCCCGCCGTCAATCAGGGCCTTGTGAAACAGCGGATAAGTATCCATTCGTCTCTGCCGGATATCATAGGTTTCCGGATCAAAATATCCCTCCCCGGGCTGCTGTTCTTCAGAACCGCTGTGATGATCCACCGCAAAAAGGGTACTATTATTTTTTTGGCATGCGGCCCCGAGATAGAGTGTGGATTTTCCGCAATAACTCCCGATCTCAAGACATGGCCCTATCGTGGCTGCTTCCAGCCCTAACTGATACAGCCGCAGTCCTTCTTCTTTATCCAGAAATCCTTTTGTCCGATCGATCAATTTTATATTCAGGTTTTCATTCAGGTCTTCATTCAATCTTTCATCCAGTTTTTCGTTTGGGTCCGGGGATTCGCTATTCATATCACTGCATTTCATCATAATTTTTCACCAATATTTCTCGGGCCTTGACACCATCAGAAGGGCCGACAATGCCCTCTTCTTCCATTACCTCGACAATACGGGCTGCCCGGTTGTAACCGATTCTCAAATGTCGCTGAATCATTGAAATAGATGCCTGGCCGGACTTGGTGACAAGGGCGACGGCTTCATCATACCGCTCGTCATAATCCTTATCTCCGCCGTTAGAAGATTCCTTTTCCGGTGCTTCAAGAATATCAGAAACATATTCCGGCGGTTTCTGCTCTTTTAAAAACTCAATCACCTTCATCAGTTCATCTTCTGAAATATACGCGCCATGTATACGCTGAAGTTTCGCGGTCCCCGGAGGCAAAAACAGCATATCCCCATTTCCAAGAAGCGATTCTGCACCATTCGAATCGATAATCGTTCTCGAATCTGTTTTTGACGATACCTGAAATGACAACCGGGTCGGGAAATTGGCTTTAATGACACCGGTGAGTACATCCACCGAAGGCCGCTGAGTCGCAATAATTAAGTGAATGCCTGAAGCCCGGGCCATTTGCGCCAGGCGGGTCAACCCGACTTCTACATCCCGGGAGCCTACCATCATCAGATCCGCCAGCTCATCGATAATAATGACGATATACGGCAGTTTTTCCTTTGGAATATCCGGGATTTCCGCTTCCGGTTTCGGCTCAGCTGCTTCTTTTTCGACTTTCCGATTATATTGCTTGATATTTCGAACCCGGCTTTCAGACAATAATTTATAACGCCGCTCCATTTCCCGAACTGCCCAGAACAGGGCATTGGTTGCCTTTTTCATGTCAGTAACAACCGGAGAAATCAAATGGGGAATCCCGTCATAAACGGAAAGCTCAATTCGTTTGGGGTCAATCATGATCATTTTAACGTCTTCAGGCTTTGATTTGTATAGCAGACTGCAGATCATCGCATTTAAACCGACACTTTTACCGGTTCCGGTGGCACCGGCAATCAACAAATGGGGCATATCTTCTAAATTCGCAACCACCGGATTACCGACAATATCCTTACCCATCCCCAACGTCAGGGGGGATTTGGATTTATGAAAAACCTGAGAGGTCACGATATCTTTAAAAACCACCATTTCCCGTTGCGCATTCGGCACTTCAATGCCAATGACGGCCCTTCCGGGTATCGGAGCTATAATACGAATACTCATGGCCCGGAGCGCTAATGCCAGATCATCTGTCAGGTTCACCACTTTATTAATCTTGATTCCCGGCGCGGGTTTAAACTCAAAACGGGTAATCACCGGACCGGGAACAACGGTTTCCACTTTTCCCCGAACCCCGAAATCATCAAGCTTTTGCTCAAGGAGTTTTGATAAGAATTTTAAATTCTCATGGTCCACCGCATCGATAAGCACTTCCGCATCATTTAAAAAATCTACGTTAGGAAGCTTTATGCTATTATCAAGCCGCATCGAGTAAATTACTTTCTGTTTGGGAACCGGAAAC
>JAQIBZ010000644.1 GCA_027858815.1 Desulfobacteraceae bacterium | reverse complement strand
ACATAATATGAAATTATCTTTATTAAATTAATCTTTATTCCCCAGTAGCTCAGTCGGCAGAGTCCCGCAGGGCGGGATTAACCAATTTGGTTGTGGAATAAATACAACAGTGATAATCTCGAAAAGTTTTATCTGATCCCCAGTAGCTCAGTCGGCAGAGCAGGTGGCTGTTAACCACCGTGTCCGTGGTTCGAGTCCGCGCTGGGGAGCCAGTCTCAATCCCGTATAATAGCGGGTTTATATATATTAAGGCGGTCATGAAAATGACCGCCTTTTTCTTTCCCCCCACATCATTCCCCACACAACCCAATAAAACAATCGGATCAACTTTCCAGTCAACCGGTTCAATATTCCAACATCGTTTTTTTTAATCCTCCGGAATAAACCCCTTCTGAAACAAAACCGTTACAATCAGCCTCACGCATCTGAAGAGTCCAGTTGCTTCTCATTTTGGAGTCAACATCCTCTGCTTTTTTGGTTTATTATATCCGGTATGTGCATTCAGGCCAAGGAGGGTTTCAACCTGCCCGGCCGCACGCATGATCTGATAAATATCAATATGATCAATCGTCGTGCCCGGCGCGACATAATCCTTGAGGTACGTCTCGGACTTTGATGTCACTCCGTTGCGGGCGCATACCAGATATGACACTGACTCGGCTTCGAGTTCCCGCTGGGCGAGATCCATCTCATACCGAGGGGGCACATTGAGCGCCTTCCGTAGGGATACGGCCGAAGCGTTCACACCAGTCATAAGCCGAGGCAGCATAGCTTAAGCCCGGCTTTTGTATTTGAAGGAGCATGGCGTTAAACGGCGCAAAATTTCTTAAACGAACCACGAAATCCAGCAATTCCTTGTAATCCTGGCTTTGGGTATAGAGTCGGGAATCGGTCAGCACTTGATCCAGAAGACTTCGGGCCACATCTGATTCCGACCGAACCGCCGATTCTTCATTGTTTCCCATTGCGTCCTCCCAATTTCATTAAATATAAAGAAAGGCATCAACTAAAATTATTATACCATACGGGCTCGATAACAAAAACTGAAGTTTATATTTCAATCAAGATATTTCAGGTGTGATAACTCCTGGGTTTTCTGCTTTGACCTAGCAAATTCATCAAAAGCATGGGCAATTTTCTTCTCCAAGGAAGAGCGAACCTTAACAACCTCTTCTTTTGTGGAAAGCAGATTCTTTTTTTTGATTTTCATTATACATTGCGACAAAATTAAATGGCGGAAGATTCAGCGGCTGCAAACCCGCTCGTCTCGTCATGTCGGCTATATATTCCCGGGCATAAGGGAAAATAATAGAAGCACAATTGATATGAGCAATGCGTTCCAACTCCTCTTTCCCCGGAATATTTTCAAAAGTAAAAATCCCTTCATAAGCCACAGAAAAACGGAAAGGCTGATTCTCAGAATCGGATGAAACAGATAGAAGCAAGTGAAGGGTTTTCTCCGATTGATTGGACTTGATCTCAACCCTGTTCTCAATCGAAATCGGCTTATCCTTTTCCCATTTATACCCTCGGTTTATTGAAAAATGACACTCTGCAAGCCGAATATGGGCGATACGGAATTTAACCTCCATACATTACCTCGCCATCCCCGCTAAAAACTTCTTCGTTAAGTTGATATCCTTTTCTGCCTCTTGCGTCCGAAAGATAGGAGACCGTGGTAACCCCTTTGCGGGATTCATCTTTTTTCCGGATCACATTCAACATTTCCGGATAGGCGTCCAGAATACGGAGAAGATTGTCCATGCCTTTGCTTTGGCATATCTGTCCCGACTCATAACGCGCAAAACTTTTCAAGCCCCCACCGACAATTTCAGACATTTGCTCCTGCGTCAGCCCCAATTTCTTTCGTACCTGCTTAATTTGCTTTCCTGTGAGGAGTCCATCGACCTGCCGTTGAAAATCTTTTAATAACTTTCCAGACGTTTTCAATGTCTCCGGGTCAACAATGGCCTCCCCGCATTCGGCACATTCATAGGCGACATAATCCGGAATGAAAATTTCTTTCCCTTTATATTCAAATCTCTCTGTGCTGACTGTTTTTTTAAGTCCGCCAGCGCCACAAATCGGGCATTCTTGTGTTTTCATTTATTCATCGCCCCCTTCATCCTGTTTCATCTGAATCAAAATCGCTTGTTCCCCGTCTGTTGATAATTGCAGTTTAATATACAGGCCCTTATCATCATCCCGGTATTTGTACACATCCTGCCATATTTTATGGTTTTGATAGGTCGTCATTGATTTATAAAAATGCTCCGGGCCGAGCTGTTTAAGCACTTTCTGGATATCTTCCATATCCATATAGCCCATGGAGGCAGCTCCCTTTTGGGCAATTTTCGTTATTGCCCTTGTTGCATGAGTGGAAAATAGCTTTTTGAATTTTTTAAGATCGTGATGGGGCTTCCATTTTTCCATTTATCATTTTCTCTATCATAAGTATCATTATGATACTTTATTTATTGTTGTCAACCCATTTGATTAAAGGAATTTTTCTGACCTCCTTCAGACAATCAGAAAACACCCTTTTTCAAACGATCAAACCACCCGAAATAATCGGCAGGGGTCAGAAGATCATTACCTTCATCGGTTATCGTGCGCACATGATTGTTGATCTTTTTGATGAACTTGCCTTCCTGGGCAATACAGTTTTGCAAATAGTTCAAATTCAGCACAGCCGATAACGCTTTTTCGATTTCTATCCCAACATCAGCGCCAGGAAGGGACAACGTATATTCATTGCCATGGACGGAAAGGGGGGGGGGGGTTGCGTCACCTGATTTCAATCGTTGCAGGAGATGTTCCTGAAAATTTTGAAATAAGGATAGGTCAAGGGTCAGTTCATTGTTTGTCCAGCGGTAATTAATCAGTGTTTTGAAATTAAATTTTGTTTCAGTAAATGCGGCATAATAATTCAGGATGTTGGATGGTAGTTTTTCGACGGTCGGGGTTTGATTCGGCATTTGTCATCAATTCAAAAAAATCAGTTTATATGGAATGAAACACTATCCTGCAATAAATTCCATAAAAATACAAGGTGTTTTGATTAATTTTGGCGAGAAGGCAGCCTAACTTTTAATGTTGTATGATCGTTTCGGTCACTAAAACCCTACCTACCTGAGAGAACGGAAAAGATAACCAGAATACAACGGTACATTTATAGCCTGATCCCGAACCGCGTTTTTTCAACCATCGAATGTTTCATTGTCTTGTTCAGGAAAATACTGTATTTATTGAGCCGGCAAAATGGCAAAAAAATATTTGAATGCGGCACATGCCAACAGGAAATGAAATGGCAACAGAACTAAAAGATTTTATTGGAAAAGACCAATTGGATGTCCTTTCCGCAATGCTCAATGGAGAAGAAGGCGAATTTTTTAAAGAAAAGCTGGCTGACATAAAGAAAGCCATTGAATCCATGCCCGGGCCTTACGGTACAGAAGGGCAAGGGATGCAGATGAAAGCGTTTCTCCATTATTTTACAGGCGGTTCCGACTGGTATATCTTTGAGAAAGACAACGTTGAGAACGAGCCTCAATTACAGGCATTCGGGTTTGCCTGCATCAATTGCGACGAGCAAAACGCGGAGCTTGGCTACATCAATATTTCGGAAATTATTGCCTCCGATGTCGAGCTTGACCTGTATTATAAACCGGAAACATTAGAGGACATTCTGGAAAAGCACCATCAGCCATTGCCAGACGAAGACTCTGAAGAAGAAAGCCAAGATGATGGCGAAGATGTTCCGTTGGGCTCGTTTGACGAATAATCGTTCGCTTGATAAAAGTCTCCACCCTTTTGCCGCAGCAGCCTATTTAAATGCATTCCGGCAAGGGAAAGCAGCGCTTAAAGCCATTTAACCAGACATCCAAAATTCAAAAGATAGTGAGAAGATGATTCAACTGCTCCGAAGAATATGGTTTTGGATTTTCCCCATTGATCAAAAGAAGGCTGTAAGAATTGCAGCCAAGGATTCAATGCCCGACACCCGCCAATTCAAGGCCCATGAGACTGTCCCTGAAAATATGCATATTTATACATCCAACAGGCTGAACGAACCCTGCTGGTATGTGACTGCACCTTGGAATGATGGGCTGGATGGAAGCATGTTGCGAAGCAGCCGGATTATCATAATTTCAAAAAAAACGGGTTATGTTCTGTATGATGGCTCTGCGAATGACGAGGGATGAACAACAGAACATGCAACCCCGGATTACACCACCACATTACTTTTGCCGATTTTGAATAAACAATAAAGGATGCCGCCGGAGGAAGGGAGCGGGCACGGTAAATTTGTTCTATTCAATTTGACTGGCGGGCACGGTGGCCCGCCCTACGGCAACACGCATCGTAGGGTCGGCCACCGTGCCGACCGTCAATGCGTCAACAGGCCCATGGTTA
>JAQIBZ010000632.1 GCA_027858815.1 Desulfobacteraceae bacterium | reverse complement strand
TTCAATGTCCAAAATTTATGCAGTCAACAGCAGGCACGGTGGCCTGCTCTACGAGGTTTTGCGATAAGCTCCGTAGGGTTGGCCACCGTGCCTACCGGTCGAATGGTGACTTAACTTAAACGAAGCAGATAACCAGGTAATGTTTTATATGTAGCGCATGAATCGTGCTGTAAGTCAAGTTTTAACAGGTAGTTCTTGTTTAGGATGGTTTTCATGGTGAGGACTGTTGAATGCCGCTAATCAGCCGCGGGGCTTTTTTGCGTTGGTTGAACTGCCCTGGTTAGGGGCGGTCTTCATCGTAATGAATGGCATGGTAACGCCTACTCCCCAAAACGTTGAATAAGTTTGTAGATTGCATTCGTGCCAAAATTGACTGCCTCTATTGGAATGCGCTCATCGGCGGCATGGATTGTTCCTGTAAAATTGAAGTCTTCTGGTAATTGCATAGGTAAAAAACCATAGGTTTGAATTCCCAATTGAGAGAAGAGACGCCCATCCGTAGTCCCACTCAGCAAAAAAGGAACAGGTATACCGTCTGGATCAGCCTCTCGTAATATTTCAGCGAGTGTATTAAAAAGCCCCATGTCCAGAGTCACTGGTCCTGGATCATGCCGAATCACTTCAATTTCTACCTCGTTGCCAATGATTTGGTGAAGTTCTGCAATCATGTCATCAGGGCTATAACCCGGAAGTAACCGCCCATCTAATTCCACGGATAATTCATTTGGTATTACATTAATTTTATCGACACCGTGCAGAATTGTAGCACTCACTGTATTGTGAAACAGAGGGTCAAACATACGTCCTCGTTCACCAAGTAAATTTAAAACCCAATCTGTCAATACAGGATTTGTCAACTGGTTCAGGATAAAACCGGGTAACCCGCCAAGAGATGAGGCCATTGTTTTTACCATTAAGCGCGCAGCTGGTGTAACATGAACCGGAAGACGATGTTTATCGAGCTGATGCAAAAGCTGAGACAACTTCGCCATCGCACCACCTCGAACGGGTATTGAACCATGGCCACCTTGGCCGCGTACAGTTGCTTTCATCCAGCAAACTTGCTTCTCTGTGACCATGATGGGATAAAACCGTCGATTGCCGACATAAAAGGTAAATCCACCGAATTCGCCAATTGCATAGCGAACGCCATCAAACAAATCAGAATGGTTCTTTACCAGATGCCTGGCACCAAGTTCACCTAATGTTTCTTCATCGCTTACAAATGCTAAAATAACATCCCCTGGCAATTTGAGATTTTCAGCTTTTGCGCGAAGAAATGCGGCCAGCATCATGCTCAAACCTGCTTTCATATCCAGGGCACCGCGTCCCCAAACAAAACCATCCTTTATTTTGCCTTCGAATGGAGGGTGTTGCCACTGTTGATTTTCAGTAGTGACAACATCCACGTGTCCATAAAGCAAGAGTGGTGGAGATTGGCCTTGACCATGCAATCGAGCAACAATGTTGGGCCTTTCCGGTTTATATGAAAGAATATTAGTTTCAATCCCAGCCATTTTTAGTAGGTCATTTATAAAAGAGATGCATTCAGACTCGTTTCCAGGTGGATTGGTGGTATTAAACTGAATTAATCGCTGCAACAATTCCACGGGGCGTTCATAGATAGATGAAAATTCTCCTGTTGATATCATGCTTACATCCTTTTCTTAATTTGCTTGATATATTTGATAAGCCACCGAACATTAATTATTATTGAACAGACCGGCTTCTTTTGTTCCAGAAACCGAGAATTTGGACGACAATACCTAAAATACATAAAATAAGCAAAACACACCCCCCCTCCCCCAAGACCAGGGTAAATTTGTTCTGACCGCAAAGCCCATTAACCATGGGCCTGTTGACACATTGACGGTCGGCACGGTGGCCGACCCTACGATGCGTGTTGCCGTAAGGCGGGCCATCGACCCAGATTCATCAAATCATAATGAACCTGTGCACCAATTCGGCTTATGCCATGGAAGATACGGGTGGTTTATTAACGATTACGTTGAGCGAGACAACCCTGCGCCCGGATGATCCGGCGATGACTTCCGGTGATTACATTCAACTGATGGTGTCTGACACGGGTACGGGCATTGCTGAAGAAGATATAAAAAATATTTTTAACCCTTACTTTACCACAAAACCGACCGGGGAAGGCACCGGGCTCGGACTTTCGGTTGTTCATGGTATTGTCAAGTCCTTTGGCGGGGATATTACCGTGGAAAGCAAAATTGGAATCTGCACGACATTTAACGTGTATCTGCCTATTTTTAAAAAACGAATAAAGAGCGAAAATAAACCGGAACTTTCCAAAAGTTTACCCCGTGGCACGGAACGGATTTTAGTTGTTGATGATGAACCCGCTCTCGTCAAGATGATCAAGCTACATCTGGAAAAACATGGATACACTGTTGAAAGCTTCACCAGCAGCACCGAAGTGGTCGAATTAATCAAAAAAAGACCCAATGATTTTGACCTTGTTATTACCGACATGACCATGCCCGAGATGACCGGAGATAAAATGGCCATTGAAATAATGAAAATTTGTCCTTCAATGCCGGTTATTATGTGCACGGGCTACAGCAAAAAAATTTCTGAGGAGCTTGCAGTAGAAATCGGTATCAAATGCTTTGCCACAAAACCGATAGATCTGAATTCGTTGTTATTAGATGTCCGAAAACTGGTGGACGAACAAAAAAGTATCGTTGAAGAATGACACTATCCTACGTTTGATGGGTGATAATCCTTTTCGGTTTTACAAAAAAATTGGCCTTGATCATCGTTTCGGCCATTTTCGGCATCAAAAAAAATCTGGTTATAACGGATTTTGGGGAGAACGGATTACTGCTGCGAAGCAGCAAGGTATCGTAGCCTGGGGTTTTAACCCCAGGAAAGGGCATAAATAAAGTTTCGCCCCGAAGGGGCGAGGTATGGTTGACAAACGAAAATATACCGCGCCCCTTCGGGGCATAAGCGCTAAGTTACGCATAGCATCACCCCTGCGAGTCTCCTCCCCGTCATTCCGGCAATCTTTTAGCCGGAATCCACTTAAATGATCGCATAATATAAATCCTCCCAATCGGAATTCATTCTCTCAATCAAATGTACTTTCCACTTTCGTTTCCAGTCTTTCAATCGTTTCTCCCGCTGGATAGCAGACTCCATGCTTCCATGAAGTTCGTACCAAACCAGATTATGGACTCCATAGCGTTTGGTGAACCCTTCCACGATGTTGTTTCTATGTTCCCAAGCTCGCTTGACGAGGTCTGAGGTAACACCTACATAAAGAGTGCCGTTTCTTTTGCTTGCAAGAATGTATACCGCCGGCTGGCTGCTCATTTCGTTTTCCTGGATTCCGGCTAAAAGATTGCCGGAATGACGGATGATTATGGATTCCGGCTTAAGCTTGTCCCGGCAGGTTTTTAGCCGGGAGGTACCCGTTCACGGGGTCGAAATTATCAATTTTTTGTAAACTGTTGTTCTGTAAGCGTTTACAGGGTACCGCAGATGCGAGGCGCCGGGCACGAAGACGTACTCGTCGGACTTCAAGTGCCCGGGAACAAAGCAGGTGCGGTGCCCTGTGAACGCTTACGCATTTATTTTACCGGTTGGCAATTTATATACTGTTTCCCGGCTATCACAATCCTCACCGGCAATTGACCAGGCGGTGTTCATTCGGGTAATCGATCTATTCAAATTAGAAGCTCATAAGTTAAAATCATCAGGCAAAAGCACGGACCTGGCGCTTGATTCTGTCTGCACCTCGCATGGCCTGCCAAAGATCATACTGCGCCTGTTGCGTGATCCAGCTTTCAGCGCTGCCACCGAACGCTGTTGACAAGCGTATTGCCATCTCCGGCGATATTCCCCGGCGGCCATTTAATAACTCAGACAGCGACGAACGAGACACGCCTAAACCCTTGGCCGCTTCAGTGACCGACAACCCTAAAGGTTCTATACAAAACTCCCGAACGGCTTCTCCGGGGTGTGGTGGGTTATACATAACCATAATATTGCTCCTTAATGGTAATCCATTGAAGTTTTTTATCATGGCCTATTGTCGCCAGTAGCGCGACACATGTCAATCGGTTTTTGAATAAGTCTTTTGAAATTAGATGTCAATCTGAAGTATACCCTATCCGGATGACAGATACGGCGTTGCTCATCGTTTCGGCCACAATCCCTGTTGCGTAAGAAACGCGACCTACAACCCATCTCCCATGATTTGAACTCCGTAGGCCGGGATTCTTTCCCGGCGATTTTTGATGATTGACCGGAACGATGATCAACGCCTCCGTTACATCCCAACCCCAAACAGCGGGGTATCAGGTTTGCCCTTACCTCTTGTCACAATGCAAAAGAAGAATCGTTGAAAAAATTAACCCCTATTTTCATAATTCAACAATTGACACCTTGTCTTTTTAATGCGACAGTCTTTCTGTGAAATACGAAATCGAAACAACAAATATTTTCGATAAGTGGTTGACTGGAGTCAGGGATACGCAACATCGGGCAAGAATCATCAGCCGTTTTGATCATATTCAACTGGGGAACTTTGGAGACCATAAAAACCTTGGCGGGAACCTGTTTGAGCTACGTTTTTTCTTTGGTCCCGGCTTCCGAATTTATTACACAATCAAGGGTGAAAAGATCGTTTTTCTGATTTGCGGCGGCGACAAGCCCACCCAAAGCAAAGACATAAAAAAAGCAAGAACCATTATGGACGAACTGGAGTAAAGAGCGATGAAAATAACCACTAAAAAATGGGATGCCAGCGAATATCTGGACAGCCCTGAAATGATTCATGAGTATCTTAAAGCAGCCTTTGAAGAAGGAGATAGTGAATTGCTTATGATAGCCATTGGTAATGTTGCCAAAGCCAAAGGTATGAGCGAGATCGCAAAGACAACAAACCTGAGCCGTCAGAATCTTTACAAGGCTTTGTCACTAAACAGCTCTCCAAAATTTGAAACTGTAAAAAAAGTCATTGAAGCGCTTGGCTGTAAGCTGGTTATCTCCTGACAGTATTTTAATTGGTGTAAAAGTAACGTAGATACTCTAACTTTACCCCAAATTCGTCGGTTCAAGATTTTATTTAGTAATCGGGAACGTTTGATGGGTGATAATTCTTTTCGGTTTTACAAAAAAAATGGCCTTGATCATCATTTCGGCCATTTTCGGCATCAAAAAAAATCTGGTTATAACGGATTTTGGGGAGAACGGATTACTGCTGCGAAGCAGCAAGGTATCGTAGCC
>JAQIBZ010000550.1 GCA_027858815.1 Desulfobacteraceae bacterium | reverse complement strand
TCAGCAAACTGATTTGAAAAATAGGCTATATGCATAAATTCTTCATTGGAGTATGATTCTCTTGGGGATTCCGGATCACGGATTTACAAAAAATAAAATTCAATGTGTCTTGATCGATAACCGGGTCTTTCCAAATATTCGATTCCATATCGACCGTGTTTTTCGTCTTAATTCAGAGGATAACATCATACCCATCAATGCGGCATATGAATCAAAATTGAACGGCCAAACAATTATGGCCAATATATACATGAAAAATGCTTTTTTTCTTGAAATACCACGATGAAAATAAACTCGACCCCGGCGTCGGTACATTGCCGACAGGGCAGCCAGGCTCACTCTGAAAGGAAATTTTGCTCTAAGGAAAGCATATTTTCGAAAAATTGTCTGGTGCGCTTCAATTTCCCGATGTGCTTTTGACCGAACCCGTTCTCCCGGATGATTGCCCTGCTCAACCAGAATTTCCGGAACACAACCGATTTTGTATTTTTCTGAAAGACGAATCCACATATCCCAATCCTGACGGGCAGGCAGGCTAATATCGAAATTGCCAACGTTTTCGAAACACTCTTTTCTGACAATCCAGGTAGAGGTTGCTTCTGTGACGTCATGAATCAGAAGCTGCCGAAGCAAATCACCATCCGGATATGCCCTGGGAGAAAGCGTTTCTTTTTCACCTGTGACCAGGTCAACATTACACATCCCGCAATAAACGCCGCCGAAATCCGTATTTGATTGAAAAATAGCACTCTGCTTTTCCAATTTTTTCGACAGCCATTGATCATCACTATCTAAAAAGGCGATGAACTCTCCGTGAGCTTCCTCGACCCCACGATTCCTGGCCGCATTTGCCCCCTGATTGGACTGAATAACCCATCGAACCACAAACGTTTTTGAATCGTTATGCTGTTTCGCCCATTTGCGGACAACACTTATCGTATCATCCGTGGAGCCGTCATCCACGACCACGATTTCAATGGGCCGATAGGACTGCAGCTGAATACTTTCCAGGGCATTCAGCAAAAGGTCTGAACGGTTGTATGTAGGGATAACAGCAGAAACCCAGCCCTTGCAAATATTGAAATAATTCTGATTATCGGATTCTTTTACCATATCAGACATATTTATTCTTTAATCTTTTCACCGGAATAAATCCACTCGGCCCGGAGCTGATTTTCGATATCGGATCTGTTCAGCTTGTTTTGTTCATCCCACACAAGGGCGCAGGCCCGGAACATGGCGCAAGCGGAATGCAAGGCAAATAACAAGCCGGGGGTCCGGTCCCGATATCCCCGTTTAAGCAAAAATTTTCTTAATAATTCAAAAACCGGTAAAAAAAACAGGTGATACCACCTGATCTTTATACCTCTCTGAACCAGCCGCTTGCCTTGATTCTGGCAATAGACAAAACTCTTTTCCATTCGCTCTTTATATGACTCATCATTTAAATGCCACATCTTAGCCTTCAATTGCCCTATGGATTTTTGACCATTTTGGATAACACAGGATTCATGGACGGCATTCTCAAAATGATGAAAGCCCCTTCGTGCAAGTTGCGGATTATTCCAATCCTGGATTCCCCCGGCTTTCATGGGTCTGTGCAGAAAAAAATTCAGGCGGCGATAGCGGTATGCATCAAAGCGATCACTCGAAATCGCTTCAAGTATCTCAGAAGCCAGCACAGGCGGGACCCGTTCATCGATATCCATATGCAGAAGCCAGTCAGATTGTGCTTCCTTGATTCCCCGGTTTCTTTGACCGGCAAAGCCGGCAACCGGGTCCATCATTTGTTCAACAAACTTCACCTTCTGCCCGGCTTTTTTAAGGATGTTAATGGTTTCATCTGTTGAACCGTCATCAACCACAATAATTTCATCGACCCACGGCTCAAGGTTTGAGATAAATGCTGGCAGATCGGTTTCCTCATTTTTGCTGATTGCCACAACCCCCAGCGTCGGCCAGGCATTTTCAAATACTTTTCCGTCTTCCATAATATCCTTATTTCCGATGAATTGTTTTCAACATCAACGGTTTTAAGAGTCGATCGAAAAAAATTGATTTTGCAAGTGTTAACCTACCCAGAATGTATCGAAAAAAATTTTCATTGGTTGTCAAGCCGGGTTTGGGCGGGTTATAAAGATCTTCTTCAGTATAACCAAAATGCATTGCAACACGAACAACACTGTCATGGAGCTGAAGGGTATACGCAGGATCTTCTATCCATTTAGTAACCGAATTTTGATGAACATTATCACCAAGTGCATCATAACGACCAACCCCGATTATATCACAAACTTCTCCAAACGCCTGCTTTGGCTGGCTGATCACGTCCTCATACCGGACAAAATAGAACCGGTCTTTGCCGACCATCGCCTTCAAAGCCATAATATTTCGCTGACAATGTGCCCAACCAAACTGTCTTTTCTCCGGATCAGTAGAAAAAAGTTCTAATGCGGAATACATCACTGACATAGGATTTCTGACCAACCCAATAAACCGGACATTAAACTCATCCGTCTCCGCCCACTTCAGCATTAAGTCAAGTGCTGCCCAGTGATGGGGATGCTGGGGAGATTTTTCAAAAAAAACCGGCCTGGCATACTTTCGGCACAATGCATTCCAGCCTCCAAAGACAAGCCTTTCATCATCATCCGGTATCTCAAAATCAGGAATATTTCCCCGGATACAGTCAATCATATACTGACGGGCACCCTTCCGGGAGCCGTAGCCGCTGTATACCCGATTTCCATAAAAAAGTCGTTTAGGAGCACTTAATATACATGCTGCCTTTAACCAGTGGTGGGTCTCAAAATAGCTGTGCGGAGTATACGCCACATGGTTTATATCCGGATGTTTGCAAAGCTCATTCTCAAACATGGTCGACCCTGATCTTTTATCAGACAACAAGATAGCAACTGTCGGTTTCATTATCGAACTACCTCGCTTGCTTGATCAAGCTGCATTCTGTCACAGGCCATCATCAATCCATAAAAAAAGAAAAACAGGATCACCCCACGGGCTTCCCCGATCATGGCATGCCCTGGAAGCCACCAAAAAAGTAAACCCACCCACGCCATCAAAAACGCCTGCCAGGTTATCTTGTAAAGCTGCGATCCTTTCGGGACTGCTCCTTGCAATCGCCTCAGAATCAATCGGAGGCCGCTCAACATTATTAAAGTGTGTGTGATCGCCGCTAACAATCCGTAACAATAATACGCCATACCAAAACCTGAATGTTTAGACAATCCCGCTTGATCGAGAAGTCTTACAGAAATATTCCCCCGTTGAGAGAGCTTTTGTCCGACGCGTCCGGCGCCTGTTATCAGCCAGACTGGATGCTCAAGAAGGTGCGAAAATGGCTGGGTAAAAGACAACAACCGTTGTCCAAAGCTTTCTTCTTCATAGGGATTTTCAATTGCAAGCTGCGTTTTGAAAATGACGCGATCCACCATAAACAATTCCGATTGCCACCCAATGCGAAAAGCAACTATTGTCAGGCCAATCACCAGAATAATCGCATAGCGCCGGCTTTTTGCAAAACCGAAAATAAATGACATAGCGCCAAGAACAAAAACCGTGAGCCATGCTGCCCGCCCATAAGTCATTAACATGGCAATCGGTGTAGCAATAGCCGCGATATGAGCCATAGCTTGCCATTTGCCGTCGATTCCGGGCCACTTTGCAGCCAGAAAAGTAAACACCCACATAGTCCCTAAAAAACCTGTAGTTATCGTTGATGTACCGATTAAAGAATTGCCCCGCAGTGCATCTTTCGCACTTGGCCCGAAAAGTAAATGCTGCGCCATTTTTTCTGCATAAGGCACCAAAAAATCATGGGAAAAAAGAATCTTCACCACCCACGGGCGGGTCGGTGATAGAGAATACATGATCGTAGCAATGGAAGTAAAAATCAAGCCAGCCACAATACCCTTTAAAACCACCGCTGTGGCCTCAGCATCACTTACTAACCTGGGAATGGTGAAAAACAAAGAAACAGCCAAAGAGAATTCCCCTGCAATATAGACCGATTCTAGAACTGCTCCGTATGTGGCTAATCCACGAAGCTCCCCAAGCCAAACGAGTATTAGATAAAAATAAACTAAGGTGGGTAAGGGAGTATTCGACGATCCCCACTTCACTGCCGGCATTCGCTTTGAAGACAAGAGTAAATAGGCAATCAAAACATCAATGACATAGAGTGGTGCCGGCCCAATCATTATTCTCAACTTGGGCGCAGCCAGCAGCAGGAATGCCATCACGCCCAACCAATGAATTGATCTGGACACATTTCGAGACTGGTGGCTTAATCCTGTTCTGGCAAGGTAAATCCTTCCGCTTCCAGCACGGTTTATATGAGGCCTAATCATAGTAGCGATCTGACAAACCAACATAAAACAGATAATTTTTAATTGCCCGCTTGACTGGTTTCGGAAGGATGGAATGCCAAGACCTGGAATTCACAAATGCCGGGTCCGGCCGAAAATCAGACCAGAGTTTGGGCTCCCATGACGGGGCCGGTGCCTGCATCACCTCATTAAACACCTGAGCATATCTTTGGGCTGCCCTAACATTTGAGAACCGTTGGCGAGCCTCGCCTGCAGCAACCGAGGCCATCTCCTGCAAGCGGCTCCGATCTACGCCAAGTTCAGCAATCCGGTCGGCAAATGCCTCGCAACCCGCCATAGGACAAATAAAGCCAGTGATTCCATCGCGAACGATAAAATCGGTAATGCCCTTAATTTTAAAAGTCACGGGTACACATCCGGCCATCATTGCCTCCAGCAGTGCATTGGGGCAACCTTCAAATTGAGAGACAAAAACAAATACATCCACTTCCCCCAGAAAATCAGCTATCGCTGAAGGTAAAAGAGCACCTTCAAACCGCACCCGCCCGTCACTGACATATTGCTTCAATTGCCTTTCAAGTACCTTTTTGTGCACCCCTTTTCCGGCAATTCGGAAGGTAAAATCCACACCTTTATGATCCAGTCGGCGGATAATATCCGGCAAAAACAATACGCCCTTCTGTTTGTGTTCCAACCGACCCACAAAGCCCAGCCGCAAAGGCCCCTCAACGCCCCTTAGTTTCATGGCCGCTGAGTCAAATGTTTCCGGAGATATGCCATTGGGAATCAATTGGATCTTTTGTTCGTCCCCCCCGTAAAGGTTGATAATGTCAATTTTCAACCGGGGAGTGGTGGCAATGATTTGAGCCAATCTCTCATGACAGGATAGTGTAATTTTGTAGCCATGATCAAAGGCATTGGCACAGCGGGACAACACCCGGATCTTTTGGGACAGATGGGGCAAAGCGGAAAGAATAGCTAAACTGTTGATGCCCATGACAATATCCACGCCACTTTCAACGCACCAATCGGCAAATGCCATAGCCTGTTTTTTGACATCGCCCTCGTCCTTGACTAAAAGCACGCACCCGTCATCTACAAATTCCTGATCCCACAACACAGCTTCCTGCCTGCCCACCGAAACACAGCGCAAATCGATATCGAAATCTTGCAGTTCTGGCCGGAGGTTGCGATAGAATGTGAATGTACCCCCGTCTTTGGGAACAGAGCCGAAGGCGATCCTAATAGATGAACGCGTAGAAATCATTATTTGAATATATTATATTTAAAATCGAATATTTGCAATGGCACGCTTCATATCTTGTTTTCTTCTGTAAATTGTCCGACGTATAGTTCGTTTGAATATTTGAAATTTCAAATTTATGATGGGCGAACGCTTGTCAAGATCATTTTTGTATATATCAATGATTGCGTCTTCTATATATTTCCAATAATTCAAAGGATCAAAAAGATCAAAATACGCCTCTCTTGCGGCTTCCGACATTGACAAAAAATCACCTTCTAAATCGCCTAATATTTGCGGGATACGCTCAATTTCATTTTCTTTTACCTGAACCGCGCATTTATTCCAATTCACGGCAAAAGGCTGCTTCAACTTATCCGAAATAACCACAGGTACACACCCATAAGCCATGGCTTCGTATTGTCGAATTGATGACAAACCAGCTCCTTTAGGAGCCAAAACGAATTTAGATTGTTTTAAAACATTATAGTATTTATCTCTTTGATTTTTTTTATTAACAGCCATACTTTTGACAGAGCCAAAATCTGGATAACTATATGTTGTATCCTCTAAATAATGATCAACTAATGAGATATTAAATAAACTGAGATTAAGAATTTTCGCTCTTAACTTATTACAATTTCTCCCCATAAAAGAAAATAAGTAAGGACGAACATCTTTCTCTATATTCTCAAAAGGTGGAAGATCATGCGTTTTCAACCAAAAATAATATGGAGCGCCCCGTGTGCCTGGGATGTCAATAGATGCATCCGTGTAAATCCCCGGAACACTGTCTGGAGATCCTCCCATTTCATAAAAACAAATTATTTTACGGTAATGAAATACATGCTGTGGATTTCCCAAAACATCACTATAAATATTCTTATGGTGGAGGTCTGTTACTAATATTACATCAGCGTTATCATAAGATTCTACAAGCTCAACATTCTGTTTTTTTAATTTTTTATATATGCGATAAAATTCTTTTGCCTGAATTGCCCTTTCAGAATCTTTACATGAAGATATTTTAACTTTGAGCATTAATATTCCTCAAACCCTATTCTGAAACCTATTAATGTCAGTTGGTAGAATGGATCTCCGGGGTAGCTTTAACGGTCACTTATTTAATTGCTACTTAAGGTGCATGTTATTGACGCCTTAAAGTCAATATCCAATGCCCTGGATCATCAAAATAAAATTGTTCGCCATCAATTTTATAGCCCCAATTAATTAGTTGGTTCCGGATTTGCTTTTTTAAATAATGACGTTTGCCCACTTCCCAGTAATGTTGACCGTCAAAACTATGCTTTCTCCAAAAAAAAGGAAGCTTTTTAAAAAAACTAAATGTATTGAAATATGGGACCTTGAATTGTAATTGGAATTTAATACCGCTATGGGGAAGACCGATGATAATGTATTTTTTGGATACTCGATAAAGAGAATTAATAGCTGTTTTAAAAAAATCATATGATATATGTTCTAATACCTGTGAGCACAAGACAACATCAAATGATTTATCCATAAATGGTAAATTCATAACACACCCAATGACATTAGATGCGTTGTTTGGATCAATATCAAGAGTGACAACCGAGATATTTGATTTCCTTAAGGTGTCTGTTACTATACCCGGGCCAGGTCCTATTTCTAAAACATTTTGAGGCCTTATCTGTAAAATAGATTGTATCTGGTAATAAAAATTTAACCATCGCTGTTTCTTTACATAACTTTGGATTTTATAATGTTCTTTTGAAACCTGCACCGAAGAGATATAATTAGTATCCATTTAAGTCTAAACTCTATTTTTATCTAATATTATGTTTGACCGGCAGATGAAGCTGATCGGAAAATTATCCTGGATCCGGTTATATAGGATCAGTTGAAATTGTGACATATATACCGAATGCGCTTTGATACCTGTGCCGTATTGAACCACCCGGCTTTTTACCCGCTTTCTCTTTAGATTGCTTTTTCCTGCTTAGGGTCTGGTAAAAAATAAATTGTATTTATTTTTTTGTTAATTTGGACGCAGGGTATAGTTCCATGAAGGATTAATTTCGTGTCTCTCAATATTTAAATTTTCCAAATCC
>JAQIBZ010000537.1 GCA_027858815.1 Desulfobacteraceae bacterium | reverse complement strand
TAGAGTTCGTAGGGGCACTTAGGCCAAGTGAGGTGCCGGATTTTCTTGGAAGTGTTGATGTGTATCTTTTCCCATCTCAGTTTGAAGGCTGCCCCAATGCCCTTCTTGAGGCAATAATGGCAGGGTGTCTCCCTGTCTCGTGGAGACTGGAAGGGATCACGGATTTCATTATCAAAGATGGGGATACCGGATTTGTTTGCCCCATGGCCGATTGCGAGGTTTTTGCGACGCATATTGCTGAACTATCTGAACATCGTGATCTTTTACAGCAGATGTCAGAAGCAGCAGTATGTGATGCCCGCAAACGCTTTTCTCAGACGCGGGTCGCAGCGGATTATGCCTGCCTGATAAATGATGTGATGCAAACCCCTCCGCTGCCTTGGAAACCGGTGCAGTGGTCGTCCTTTCGGATGGATCCGGCATTTGCACATCATAATCCATGGCGATCCGTTCTTCCGAATTCATTCAAGCGGGCAATCAAGAATTGTCTGTTTTATGTTGGATTATCGGATCGTTATTATGACTAACTTTGCCGTAAAACGGATCGGCAGTGCGAGGCATTCTCTTGCCCGAACATCATCAAGCCGCCAACCAACGAATATATCCGGATCTATTCGTTGGTTAGGGATGATGGTGTTTTTGCTGTTGGCAGCGCCCAAGCTAAGAATAATGATTGGGCCTGCACCACTATATGCAATTGATGGCGCCATTGCCCTTTTGCTCCTGGCTGCAAACCGGATGCCCATTGTGAAGTGGTCAGCGTTAAAACCATTTCCGACCCTTGTTTCCTTTTATTTGATGCTCATTTTCGTTGGAGAGTTTCGTGGTCTGGTAGTCTACGGCAGGCTTTTGGAATCTGTATATATGTTGGGTGAATTTACTCTGGGCGTTTCTCTGTTTTTTATCGTTCCACGTCTGGTGAGGGATACGGAGGCGGGGACTGTGGTGTTGAAAGCCATCGTAGCCGGTTTGCTATGTTGTTGTGCCGTCACCATCATGTATTCTCTTGCGCCGACCCGTACGTTTGTTATGAACACTGTCTTTTCTTATGATTTTTTAGTTCCTAATTCCGAAAGTTTAGCTCGAAGAACGCTTTATTATGGAGGGCTGACAGAGGCTATGCGGGGGCAATCTTTGATTGGGACTTCAACCATTACGACAGGTTTTTTAGGAACCATGTGGGCATTTACATTTCTGGCTGCCAATTGGCCCGGAATCGAGGGGAAATGGCTTAAAATTGTCCATATCACGGCCATTGCAACACCAATCGCTATGCTGATGACTTACGGGCGGGCAGCCTGGCTCACAGTTATTGCTATAGGTACAATGTCGATTGTTTTTGGTTTTGCAAAAAGTCGGCGTAATACGGCGATTCTGGTGATTGGTCTGGCAATCGTATTTTTTAAGGTGGGGTGGCAATCGGAATTGTTCATGGTGGACCGCGTTTTTGAAAAAACACAGCTTGTAATCGAAAACCCCTATGAAGAAGAAAGCTTTGCACATCGACTACGGTCGTTCACTCAACCGTTTTCACATCTATTGGACAATCCTATCTGGCTGGTGGCGGGCGCTGGTCGCGTTGGACAAAAACTCTCTAACCGTGGGAACGTCGAGTCAGAGCTTCGGGATCAAGCAGGATTATCTAAACATTCAGGTTTTGGTATGGCCTATTATTGTTATGGACTGTTGGCGGCGGTCACGCATGTTTTAATAATGTTGAACGGATTGCGCCTGATTTTGAAGCGCTTACAAGGGCCAGCCCCAAATGATTTACCCCTTTACAAGATAACCTGGCAGGCATTTTTAATGGCATGGGTTGGTTTACTTTTTTGGTGGCTTCCAGGACATGCCATGGTTGGAGAAGCCCGCGGGGTGATCCTTTTTTTCTTTTTTTATGGTTTTATGATGTCCTGCGATAGAATGTTGGCTGTTCAGGTAAACGAGGTGGTTTTAGAATGAAACCTGTGGTCGTCATCTTATTGTCCGATAAACGATCCGGGTCAACCATGTTTGAGAATGAACTCTGCAAACACCCGGATATCAATCATGTGACGTACTCTCCTCATTCATACCGTGAAACCCATCACTGGTTAAAAGCCGCATGTATCCTCAATATGCCGAGGCCGCTGTTTTACGGAAATCGGGCATATGGCGGCTATGTATCCCGGAAGGGCGCACGACAATACATGATTGACTGCATCCGGGGAAATATTCCTGATTTTGAGATACCGGATGATGATGAAACCCTTATCTTGGAAGGGTGGAATGCATTATGTCGAAAGTTTGCCAAACCGGTTTTCTTTGAGAAATCACCACAGCATCCGCACCACTGGGCAGCCCTGGACCTGATGATGAAGTGGGCCGAGACGGATGAATTTGATGTCCAGTTTATTGCTCTGGTCCGAAATCCAATGGCGGTCATGTACTCTGCTTTAGAACTTTTCTCCACAGATCCGGTGCAAAGACAATTTGGATGGGCCCATTGTTACCGAAATATTCTGGCGATGAAGGAGATGGTTGGGCATAGTCGCTTCCATCTTGTTCGTTATGAAGATTTGATTGTCCGACCGAAGCAAGTGTTTGGAGAAGTCTGCGAATTTCTTGGGCTGAATCGTTGCGAAACGCTTGGCGAAAATGTCCATAGGGATTCAGTTGCGAAATGGATAAATGACCCGGCTTATGCTCTGCAGCTTCATGACAGTGTTAGTCGTGTTGCAATGCATTTCGGCTACACCAAAGAGGATCTTTATAACCCGCCCAAACCTGGTTTGTCTGCAAAAGAAAGAATCCGTCGACAAGTAAAAGGCGCATTGAAGCTTGCAAAAGCTCGATTGGTTGACCGATTCATCAAACCCCTTATTTTGATTATTATGCACCGCAAATAGGAACCAAATGTTAAGCAAAAAAGATAATAACAGCACGGTCACGACGTTGGGGGTTGTGGCAATTAGTTATAATGAAGAGCGTGATATAGAAGGTTTTATAGCCCATCTTCTGCCCTGGGTAGACGAAATCGTTATCATTGACGATGGCTCCACTGACCGAACGGCCCAAATAGCTGCAAAATCAAATCATAAGGTGAACTTTATCGTCTCTCCGCGAAAGGCAGGGGAGTTCTTCAGTCATCAGCGAAATAAAGGAATCGCAGCATCGACTTGCGAGTGGCTTCTTCATATGGATATTGACGAACGGGTTACCCCTGAGCTTGCCAAAGAAATTATAACGGCAGTTCGCGATGAAAGTAAAGTTGCATACAGATACAGGCGCCTGAATTATTTTCTGCATCGGCCAATGCATGGGGGCGGTTGGCAGAATTGGAATCTGGTCCATCTGGCAAAAAGAAATATTTTAAGATTCAGTGGAATGTACCATGAAAAATGTAATGTTGATGCCTTACCCGAGCACATCGGTCAGCTAAAAGAGAAAATGTGGCACCTGAACGATGAATCATACAAAGAAAGAATGAAGAAAAGTTTTCTGTATTGTCAGGAACAGGCATCGGTAATCGCTGAAAAAGGTATATTAATAAGGTGGTGGCATCTTCTATTGATGCCCTTGAAGGAGTTTATGGTCAAGCTGTTCAGGAAAAGAGGCTTCACAGATGGTACGTTGGGTTTGTTATTTGCCTTGCATTCCAGCAGCGCTATGTTTCGGGCCTGCGCTCTGGTCTGGGACGAGCAGAACAGGCTGGATAGATCTGACATAGAAAATGAACTACGCGACCTGTGGGCAAATTCCGGCAATAATTCTATAACCTAAATTGAGCGTTTCAGATTTTGAAATAATGTTTTCTATTTATATTAGGGCTGTTTTTCGATTTTAAGTTTCAATATTTAAAACCCTCCGGGCTTGCCGATCTTACCGCATCTACTGCGTCAAATGCTTAACCGCATAGACGCCTATAGCGGAAAAGTATTTTCCTTGTACCTGCGACAACCTCGACAATCGCTCAACTCAGGTATAAATTAAAGTTTTATTGAAATAAACATATGCGGACCTAAAATGGATAAAAGTGTCTGAAATGGCAACAAACTCAAAAAAACTGAATTGTCAGGATTTTTGCCTGGGCTGGATATCTTGCGTTGTCCCAACTTATAATCGTTCAGGCCTTTTGGCGGCTACTCTGGAAAGTATTCATAATCAGTCTTTTCGTCCAATTGAAATCGTGGTTGTGGATGACGGCTCCACAGATGATACGTCAGAAGTTGTCCGCAAATGGGCGAAACAGCATAATGATCCGAAAACGTTTGTGATTCGATGGGTTATCCAATCTAATCAAGGCGCAAATGCCGCTAGGAACCGGGGGGCTGAGGAAGCTCACGGAGAGTTCATTGCCTTTTTAGATAGTGATGATCAATGGCTGTCGAAAAAATTGGAAAAGCAGATTGCTATTTTTCAATCAAATACGGATTTTGGCGGCGTTTATTGCGGGATGTGTAATGTTGATCTGGTGACGGGTGAAAAGGAGAAGGCGGTCCCCCGGGCATATCCCGAAGGTGATCTGCTCCGGCAGCTTTTGATTCATGATGTCACGGAAGCTACATCTGCCTGGATTGTCAGAAAAGAGTGTTTCGAAAACGTTGGAAATTTTGATATTGCCCTGCCCGCCCGTCAGGATTGGGATATGTGGATTCGTCTTTCAGAAAAATACAGCATCGGCTGTGTTCCGGAGATTCTGGTTGAGCAGGGCAATCATCCGGGCGAGCGGGTTCGGTCAAAAGCGCATCGGGAAATTGACGCGCATCAGACTATTTTTCATAAATATGCTTTCCTGAGAGCAAAATTTCCTTTCTGGGTAAGTCTGGCATCTCGTTCTGCTATGTACCGACGCCGGGGAAGAGTTTATTTCCATCGCGGTATTTCAAGAAAAAAGGCATTGGCCATGTATGTTTTGGCCATACTTGTCTGGCCGTTTAATTTTGATTCATATGCCGCATTGATGGGTATGATGTTATCTGCTGAATTAAGAAGCAAAATTCGGTCGATTTGGAATCGCATATTTGGAAGGACCCGGCTATCGATCAAGACACATTGAATTTTATTTTTTGTAAATCCGTGATCCGGAATCCCCAAGAGAATCATACTCCAATGAAGAATTTATGCATATAGCCTATTTTTCAAATCAGTTTGCTGA
>JAQIBZ010000481.1 GCA_027858815.1 Desulfobacteraceae bacterium | reverse complement strand
AAAAGAAAAACAGTGTAATAAAATATTAATGATTTGATAATATATCTATTTATAATAAAAAGGTAACTGAAAGGATGTCAGCTTTTTGCTAGCCAAAAGCTAGTATTATAATATTGGGTAATGCACAATTTCAATAGAATATTTTGTTTTTCGGGGCGATTTGATGTGATAAGATGCGATCCACTTTTGTTGATAATTAAATGATATTTAAAAGATCATTTAAATTATACGAAATGTTATTTGGTGCCTGAACGGAAAGTCTCAAAATTGCTTTTTTTCTGTCATTGCGAGGGAGGTACGACCGAAGCAATCTCCTTATCGACAGGGGATTACTTTGTCGTTCGTTCCTCACTCCGCGTAATGACGACTATGATTTAGAGGTTTTCGGTCGGCCACTATTTGGTTTTATCAAACCACAAGATGTTTGATATTTCGGCTTTAGTCATCGTTTCGGCCAGCACAATGTCATTCCGGCATGTTTTTAGCCGGAATCTATGTTCGGATATAGCACATAACTGGATTCCCGATAGAAACATTCGGGAATGACAGATCTGCAGACCACAATCCATCCTCAACGCACCAATAATATTTTGGAACGATTTTTCCGGAATTTGAAACGCAGAAGCCGGAAAAGAAGCGGCACAATATCACTAAATCAAAGGCTTAAATCCATGCTTGCAGACACACCGTTAATCAAGAGCCTCGATCATGTTGAATATATGAATGCCATTCTTGATGGAAATGAGAACTTGAAAAAAAGATTTGAAAAAATTGACAGTTGCATGGTGACTGAAAAATTAAAGGTAGAGCAAAAAACATATGGAAAAATCAGTCCTGAAATGAAAAAGATAATTCAACGCCCTGATTTGCCGGACGAGTTGACCTCGCTATTTGCAGCATGAAGCAAAATCAATTCCAACCGTTATTTGTTGTCATAGTATTTGTCTGAAGAATTCCCGCTTGACAATACGAAGCATTAAGAGATAGTATATATTAAATGTTTTAAGATACTTGCGATAAAAAACAAAAGGATAATAAAACAATGCAAATTTATCATGGAAAAATAATTTCTCTGGATAAAGATAACAATGTCTACGAATATCTAGTTGAAGATCAGGGCCGGATTGTTCATTTAGGGGATTCTCTTCTGCCGGAGTATTCCACTGATAAAAGTCTCAATGTTGTCGAACTGAATAATCGTGTTTTGCTGCCGTCTTTTGGAGATGCTCATATGCATTTTTCAAACTGGGCATTGATTGCTGTTTCTTATTTTGATGTGAGAGAAGCAAAAGACATCAGTGAAATTCAGCAGATTATAGAAAAAGAAATGGCTGAAAACAAAAAAAAGAAGGCGGTGATTGCCTTTGGCGTTTCCAAACACAGTGTTAAAGAAAAAAGGTTAATCTGCCGTAATGAACTTGATGCGGTGTGCTCAGATATCCCCTTGATTCTCGTTTGCTATGATGGCCACTCAGCTATTATTAACAGTAAAATGATGGAAAAATTACCAGATGATGTGAAGGCTTTGCGAGGGTTTGATGCCGAGAACGGTCATTTGTTTAATGAAGCATATCTGGCAGGCACTGATTACGCTGCTTCCCTTGTCCCTCCGCTGGATCTTGTAAACAGCATCATAAAAAGTTTTGATTTGCTGGCGGAAAGAGGGGTCGGAATGATTCATGCTACAGAAGGTATCGGATTCCCCAATGATCTGGATATTACATTGGTCAGCCTGATTGCCCGTGCCGTAACAAAGAAAAGCTGTTTTCAGACACGATTGTTTTTCCAGACCATGGAAGTAGAAAAGGTGTTAAAACGAAAATTGCCGAGGATCGGCGGATGCTTTGCTACTGCCCTTGACGGATGTTTTGGCGCCTGTGATGCTGCTTTGCATGAACCATACACCAATGATCCGGAAAATACCGGGATTCTTTTTCAGGAAGAAAAAGAGGTCATTGAATTTGCAAAAAAAGCGAATCGTGAAGGACTGCAGATTGAAATGCATGCTATCGGTGATGCGGCGGTTTCCCGTGCAGTAAAAGCCATTGAAGCGGCATTGATGGATTACCCCAGAAAAGACCACCGGCATACGATTATTCATGCATGTCTTATTCCTACAGAAGATTTGAAAAAGATCGCTGATCTTGACATTGGGATTACCCTTCAGCCGTCTTTTCTGATCAGTCCGTTAGAACCGATGTCATATCTTGAGGAAATTTTAGGCGCCCGTGTTAAAGCAGGATCTCCGATAAAATCCCTTATAGATGCAGGCATCCATGTCAGCGGCGGGTCTGACGCGCCGGTAACATATCCGGATCCCATCGAAGGAATTTACGGAGCGTGCAATCATCCCTATGATCCGAACCAGTCGGTTTCTATTGTCGATGCTTTGAAGATGTATACCTATGAAGTTGCCTGGACGTCTTTTGATGAAACAGATCGCGGGAGTCTGGAAAAAGGTAAAATTGCGGATATGGTGATTATGAACCAGAACCCATTAGCTATGAATCCGGAAGATCTCCGTTCATTAAAAGTGGAAAAGTTATTCTTAAGCGGAAAAGAATATCAACCCGGCATGGGTATTATGGGAATGCTCTGGAATGGATTGACTGGTAGAGGAGAAAAAATTTAGAGGATTGTGCTTTTGATTCGGTTTCAACGATTGATGGTTTCGTAAGTCCAAATTCTTTGTTGTATTGCATCCTTCGTTTCTTCATGGTGTCCTAAGTACAAAAGATCACTCATTATTTGTGAGCCTTGCCAGTTTTAAGATTGGTGGAACTTTTTTTTTGCCATGGGAATCTGACTTTTTACAAGTTTGTCACTATTGATGAACTCGTAAAAAGTATCCGGATGGCTAAGTTAAAAGTTCCATATACAAGGCGTAGTGGTTTTTCAGATCCAAGATAATACATGTAGTATATTGAGGAGCTGAAAAACCGATAC
>JAQIBZ010000344.1 GCA_027858815.1 Desulfobacteraceae bacterium | reverse complement strand
GTGTATCCATGAATTCTTTGTCTCTATCTGAATACCCAGCAGAACCCATTGTGCTGGAAAATCTGAGTGTCCAGTTTATGCGGCAGTCCAAATTTATTCCTATATCATTGAATTCCCGCACGTTGAAAATTGCCGCCGTCGATCCTGAAGATTTTTACACCATCGAAGCTCTGCAGCAGGCATATGAACTGGATGTAGAAGTTGTTCTAGGAAATGAGCCGGATATTCTTGATGCGGTTGAACGATTATATGGTGTCGGATCACAGTCCCTTGAAACAATTATTGAAGAAGCAGGGCGTGATGTATATGAAATTACGGACGGGAAATCGCAAGATGCCGAGCATTTAAAAGATCTTGCATCTGAAGCCCCGATTATCAGGCTTGTCAATCGCCTGGTGTTAAATGCGGTGGAGTTGCGGGCGAGTGATATCCATTTTGAACCATTTGAGAGTGAATTTAAAGTCAGGTTCAGGATAGACGGAGTTTTGCATGATATTGAGTCACCTCCCAACCGGCTTCAGGCGGCGATTATTTCTCGAGTCAAAATTATGGCCAGTATGGATATCGCAGAACGAAGGCTGCCACAGGATGGCCGGATTAAATTAAAAATTTTAAACCGGGAGATTGATTTTCGCGTATCAACGATCCCCACTCTGTTTGGTGAAGCGTTGGTTATGCGGGTGTTGGATCGCGAAATGCTCATTTTAGATCTTCAGGAGATCGGTTTCCCGTCAGACCTTTTTTCTGAATATATGCGATTAATCACAAAGCCGTATGGAATGATTTTAGTAACCGGTCCCACCGGCAGTGGGAAAACTTCGACCCTTTATACCTCTCTTGCAAAAATTAATTCACCGGAGAATAAAATTATTACACTGGAAGATCCCGTGGAATATTATTTAAACGGTGTAAATCAGATACATGTGAACCCAAAGGTCGGGTTGACGTTTGCCAGTGGCTTAAGGGCTATCGTGCGTCAGGATCCTGATATTATTCTTGTCGGGGAGATAAGGGATAAGGAAACTGCAGATATTGCTATTCAATCCGCCCTTACTGGCCATTTGATTTTTAGTACGTTGCATACCAATGACGCCGCGGGGGCTATTGCCCGACTTATTGATATGGGTGTTGAAAGTTTTTTGATCAGTTCAACGTTGCTTGGGATTTTGGCGCAACGATTGGTTCGGGTGATATGTCCGTATTGCAAAACCGCATATACACCTGATGAGAAATTATTGAGCGCAATGAATGTTTCTGATGAAGAGATTTCCGGGGTTGAGTTTTTTAGTGGTAAAGGCTGCGAAGAATGTAGGTATACGGGATATAAAGGAAGAACTGCGATATTTGAATATCTGCCTGTGGATGCGGATATCAGAAAAGAAATTGTAAAACATTCAGATACGGAAGGACTAAAAGAACTGGCCGGTAAAAAAGGACTGTTATCATTACGTCAAAATGGCTGGGTTAAGGTTAAGGAAGGTATAACAACAATTTCGGAAATTTTAAGAGTAACACTTGAAAAATAAAATGAGCACGTTCTTATATAAAGCCACCGATTTAGCCGGAACAATTTTTGAGGGTGTTTTAGAGGCGGAAGATACACGAGAGGTAATTGGTCAGCTCCAGGCTATGGGGTACATCCCTATCCGGATCAAACAGTCGAAATCAGATCAGTTCAGCAAAATTCAAAATGATCTCTCAAAAGATATTTTTTCGATGGCCAAAAGGATCACCTCAAAAGATGTGCTTCGGTTTACACAGGATTTAGAGGTTCTTCTGGACGCCGGCCTGTCTGTTGACCGGGCATTGTCAATATTGATAGAAGTTTCTGAAAAAACTAAATTTCATGACACGCTCAAAGATCTGTTGAAGAATGTTGAAAGTGGGTATTCCTTGTCGGAGGCGCTTGAGATGCACCCGGCAATCTTTTCAAAGCTCTACATAAACATGATAAAAGCAGGGGAAACAGGAGGGGTTCTGGGGCTTGTAATGGATCGTTTGAGTATTTTTTTAGAAAATAACCAGGAACTGAAAGATTATATTATTTCTGCGTTGGTTTACCCGATATTTCTGGTCTTCGTGGGCGGGGTATCCATAATTATTATGTTGGCATTTGTATTGCCGAAATTTTCGATTATTTTTGCAGATATGGGGCAAGCAATTCCTTTAAGTACCCAGCTTATTCTTGGGCTTAGTGATCTTCTGAGTAATTACTGGTGGCTAATCCTCGGCGGGTGTTGCATGATTTATATGGGTCTAAGGTATTATCGGCGAACCGAGACAGGGCGAGTTAAGTGGGACAGGTATAAAATTAACCAGCCGATATTTGGTAAATTGATAAAAATGATAGAAATCGCCCGTTTAACCAGAACTCTCGGCACTTTAATGAAAAGCGGGGTCCCTATTTTAAGAGCATTGAATCTTGTTAAAGAAACTGCAGGTAATTTGATTGTCGTCCAGTCAATGGAAGCTGTCTATGGAAAGGTAAAAGAAGGAGAGAGCCTGTCCCGTTCATTAAATGAGGAAGGTTTATTCCCTGCACTTGCCCTTAACATGATAAAAGTCGGAGAAGAAACAGGCCGACTTGAACAAATGCTGTTGAAGGTAGCGGACAACTATGAAAAAAGTGTTCGCAATACTCTAAAAAGGCTTATAAACTTGTTAGAGCCAGCTTTAATATTATCACTGGGAATTATTGTCGGTTTTATTGTTATATCCATGTTAATGGCTGTATTCAGTTTGAACGACGTCCCTTTTTAATCGGAGATGTTTACTATGAAGTCGCTGGAAAAAAATGAAGGTTTTACGTTGATTGAACTTTTAATTGTCATGATTATTCTGGGGATGCTGGCTGCGTTAGTCGGGCCAAGTATGTTTGGGAAGGTCGGAAAATCCAGGCAAAAAGCAGCAAAAGCACAAATATCATTATTTGAAACTGCTCTTGATACATACAGACTTGATCTGGGGCATTATCCCGAGACTGATCAGGGTTTAAATGCGTTGAGGCTCAAACCCGAAGATGAAGGGAATTGGGATGGACCCTATTTGCCGAAGGATGTTCCGTTGGATCCATGGGGAAAGGCCTATGAGTATAAGTCCCCGGGACAATATGGAGATTTTGAAATTATTTCTTATGGCGCCGATGGGGTGCAGGGCGGAGATGATGAAGATATGGATATCATGAACTGGAAAAGTCTTGGGCAATGAAAAAGGGCTTCACACTTCTTGAGCTTCTTGTGGTATTGGTTATTATCAGTCTGGTTGCGGCCTTTGTAGGTCCCCGGATTCTTTCGCCAAATAATAATATCCGCTTAAAAACAACAGCAAGTAAAGTATCCAGTGCAATGAGATACGCAAGTAATGTTGCCACGACAGAAAAAAAAGACATTATTGTCGTTTTTGACTTGAAAAACAAACGATTGTGTATGATGCCGGTTCAGGACTTTCAGGAGAAAGATGCTCTGCTGACGAACACAAAAAAAAATGAAGGGCTAAATGAATTTTCATTTCCGGAAGAGATTATGTTTATGGAAAACCTTTCGACCATTGAACAGATCGATTCCGATACATTTATAATATATTTTTTCCCGAATGGTACCAGCAGCGGCGGGAATATTGTTTTAGGAAACGATAGAGGCCCGCAATATAAAATTAAAGTCGATTTTGTAACAAGCATCATAAACATTGACAGGATTTAATGAATTTTTTGTGTGAAAGCAATAATACCATTTCTTTATGCGATTACCATTTATGAAGATAATTGATGACCCCAGGGGATTTACTTTAATCGAAACCCTGGTGGCGTTTATGATTTTGTCAATCTCTTTGGTGATCGTCCTCGAACTTTTTTCTGGATCATTGAAGTCTATAACAATTTCAAATGATTATGAACATGGAATTTTTCATGCGCAGGAAAAAATGGAAGAGATTTTGGCTCTAAAAAAGCTTGATTCAATTAATGATCAGGGCGATTTTAGTGATGGTTATGAATGGTCTGTTGAAGTGTCTCCAGAAAAAGATATTCTAAATCTTAATGCAGCTTCGAAACTTACGATTTTCAATATAGTGGTTAAAGTTCAGTGGCAGCAATTCGGTCGCACAAAAAAGTATATGCTTAAAACACAAAAAATTGCCCAAAGGATGATGTTAGGCGCGTGAACTCTTCTGGTTTTGATATTAAAAATAGCGGGTTCACATTAATTGTACTCATGATTTCTCTGACAATTATTGGTATTATTTTAGTAATTGTTTTTGGCTCTTTTCGAATTGGGGTCCGAGCCTGGGAACATGGGGGAACAGATATGATTGAACACCAACGACAGCGGATTATCCTCCAGCGGATTAAGCAGCAACTGGCCTCCGCCATCGTTAATAAAATAGAAATTGACAATGATGAGGAATCCTTTTTTTTTAAAGGGGATGAGGCTGTGCTTGAGTTTACTTCCGATGCATCGCTAATTCCCGGCAATGATTTTGGACGTGTTTATGTGAAATATATTGTCGAATCCGATCAAAATGATCGGGCAACCTTGAAAGTCTATGAAAAGAATCTGTTTTTGTTAACTACGGAGTTGAAACGTTTTAGTCCGGAAAGTGATGAGTTCCGGGAGTTGTTGAGTGATATTAAACATATTTCTTTTAAATTTTTAAAAATAAATCCCGATCAGCAACTCAGCTGGTTTCAAGAATGGGAGATCAATGACGATGAGGGGTTGCCGGACGCTGTTCAAATTAGTGTTCAGATGGACAATAAATTTTCGATCGTTCATGTTCTAGCACGTATTATCCAAGAAGCAAAAGAAGCAAAAGAATGAAACCTATGATTGGTTTTTTGAAAAATGAAAAGGGGATTGCACTGCTCATCGTTTTGTGGGTAATGATGCTGCTCTGGGCAATTGTTGGCGAATTCTCGTATGCGGTAAAATTACGCTTGAATATTATTAAAAATTTCAAGGATAATACCCAGTCATATTATTTTGCGGTGGCGGGTTTAAATAATGCAATAGCCTCACTTCTCGAAAAGGAACAGGGCCCTGTCATTCCCGTGGTAGGGAATTTTATAAGAGATATCGAATCCGTAATCAAAGAAGAAGGTATTGAAGGCAGTTATTCAGCAAATATCGGGAATGAAAGCGGGAAAGTGAATATTAATACTTCTGACGATAATTTATTACTGGTCATGTTCGATGGAATCGGAATAGATACTGAACAAAAAAATGTCATTGTGGATTCAATTCTGGACTGGCGGGATGAGAACAATCTCCACCGCATGAATGGCGCAGAAGACGATTATTATCTTAGTTTGGAAAATCCTTATGAATGCAGGGACAATGAATTTCAGTCAAAGGAAGAGCTGCTTCTGGTCAGAGGGCTGTCCCGTGAAATTTTTGCCGGTATTGAAGGTATGATAACAATATATTCCACCTCGACTAATGATAAATCGAATATATTTGCTCAACGATCCAGAAAAAGTAAATCCGGTAAAATAAATATTAATTTCGCTCCAAAGGAATTATTGTCGTCATTGCCGACGATGACCGATGACTTGGCTGATCAGATTATAGAATATCGATATGATAAATCGCTTCACAGTATAAATGAGCTGCTGGCTATCGTCGGGATGGACGTATATGCAGCAATAAGTCGATATCTAACTATTTCAGATTCTTCTTTTTTCTCGGTAGATTCGTTTGGATTTACAGAAAGCGGTCATTCCAAATCGGTCATTAATGCGATCATTGAGATAAATACAAAATTTGAAAATGGATATCGATTTATTCAATGGAAAGAAGGATGAGAAATTGACAAACGGGATGATCAACTATCAATGAATATTGGAATCGATGCCCGCCCTCTGAGTTATCATTTAACCGGAATTGGTTATTATTTACAAAATATTTTAGATGCCCTTCAGGTGATTGACCAGGAAAATAATTATTATTTGGTATCGAATAAAACAGTTAATTATCAAATCAATAATGATAAATGGTCAAAAATTGAAGGACATGCTGGCGGAAAGCCGATCAGTTCGATATGGATGCAAACATGTGTTCCCGGGCTTGCGCGTAAATATAAATTTGATATTTTTTGGGGAACACGGCATCATCTGCCCCTGTTTTTGTCGCGCCGGGTCAAGCGCGTTGTAACAATTCATGATTTAGTCCATTTGAGATATCCCGAGACGATGCAGCCAAAGAATTTGATCTTAGAACGTATTCTCATGAAACGTTCTCTGAGTGCTGCGGATGCAATTATCAGTGTCTCTCATGCGACCGCAACAGACATTAAGAAATGTTATGCAAAGATTCAGGAAAATCATATCCACACAATTTATTCAGGTGTTCCACAATTATATGAAGCCCATGATTGCAGTCGCATAATTGTCCAACTGCCTCAAAAATATTTTCTGTTTGTCGGTACACTGGAGCCGAGAAAAAACATACATAATATTTTGCGAGCGTTTGAACGATTGAATCCTGAAAAATATGATATCTATCTTGTGATTGTCGGTGAAAAGGGATGGAAAGATAAGGAGCTAAAAAAATATTTAGTCGATTATAATTTCGAATCTCGTATTGTGTTTACTGGATATGTAAGTCGAGATATGATGATTAACCTATATAAAAAGTCAGTTTGTCTTATTTTCCCATCATTATATGAAGGATTCGGTTTTCCCATTTTAGAGGCAATGTCTTGCGGCACACCGGTAATTACTTCAAATACATCATCGATGAAAGAAATCGCTGCTGATGCCGCCTTGCTGGTTAATCCATATGATGATGCTGAAATTGCAAGAGCAATGCGGCTGATTTTAATCGATACCGATCTCAGAAAAAGACTTATTGGCAAAGCGGCACTGCGGTTAAAGCATTTTTCATGGGAGAGATGTGCGCATAAATTGATGGAAATATTTTATAAGGTTACCAATAATTGAAAGTTTTACAGATATACAAGGATTATTATCCCCCGGTTAAAGGGGGAATTGAAAAGCACATCAATTTATTAGCCAATGGACTCAGCCAGCAGGGTGTTGATGTCGAAGTCCTTGTGTCAAATGTAAGCAGAAAACTTGATATAGAATACAATAATAATATTCGCATCATCAAGGCGCCTCAACTGGGACGAATCGCCTCAGCCCCAATCAATCTGACATTCTCGCGTTTATTGATACATGCGGCTGAAAAAGCTGATCTTTTACATTTCCATCTGCCGAATCCAACGGCAGTGATTGCATATCTATTCTCAGGAATTCAGAAGCCGGTTGTGGTGACATATCACAGTGATATCGTCCGGCAGAAGGTACTCAAAAAACTTTACACGCCGTTTTCTAAATGGTTTTTGGCAAAAGCGGATGCAATAATTGCTACTTCGGTCCCTTATGCTCATACTTCAGATGAGTTGCTTCATTACCATCATAAATGCCACATTATTCCGTTGGGGATTCAGCTGGCAGGAAAAAAAACAAATAACCCACCAGCGATATCTTCTGAAGATCTCCACAAGCGATTTGGGCCACAACTTATTATTTTTGTTGGAAAATTTAGATATTATAAGGGGGTGAATTATCTCGTGGAAGCTATGAAAGAGGTTGATGCAACGCTTCTACTGATTGGCTCAGGTCCATTAGAATACCGCTTAAAGGGATATGTTGAATCGCTGGCGTTACAAGAAAAAATTATTTTTTTGGGAGAAGTGTCAGATAAAGACATTTCGTCATATTTTAAAGCATGTGATGTTGGTGTTTTGCCTTCCATATATAAAAGTGAGGCATTCGGCATGGTATTATTGGAAGCCATGGCATATGGGAAGGCGGTTGTTAGTACTGAACTTGGCACCGGCACTTCATTTGTCAATGTAAACAATGAGACAGGTCTTGTGGTGCCGCCCCGCAATGTCAAAGCGCTGTCAGCGGCCATAAATCGACTATTAAACGATAGGGATTTGCGGATAGAATATGGGGAAGCCGGAAAACAAAGGGTCAAACAATGTTTTGATATACAGAAGATGATCGATCAGGTGATGTCTGTCTATTCGGCTACGCTCAAATGATTTTCGCTTAATGGGCATGCGATGGAATAATTTTTGCATTCAAATTAGCGTAACTATTTATTTGTGGTTGAGAAGTAAAGATGACCGACAATTCACTGTTAAAGATTCGTGAAAGGCGTGTTTTGATTTTTCCATACAGCATAGGTGTTTCTATAGAATCTGACTGTGCTTCAATAGTACTTTTAAAAGCCCAATTCAGGTCTCTGCGACTTATTGATCAAAGAAATATCTCATTGAATCCAGACAAAAAAATAGATGAGAATATTAAAGAAGTGAATGGTGTTTTAAGAGAAGTAATCCGAAAACACCGAATTGCTGACCCCATGATTAACCTTGGTATTCCAAGGAATTTATCGGTACTCCGATTTATTGATTTCCCAGCAGCTGTAAAAGAGAATCTCAGAGAAACATTAGAATATGAGATTGAGAAGCATGTTCCTTTTGCCGTGAGCGATATTCATTTTGATTATCAGATCATTTCTGAAGCCAAAAGGAATGGCCGCATCAAAGTGCTGCTCGTTGCTGTCAAAAAGGAAATCATTGAGCCATATTTTAAAATTATGGAAGGAATCGTCGGTGATTTATGTGGAATCGATATTTTATCAAACGCAGCAGTAAATTTTTTTGCTGATGAAAAAACACTACCATATCCTGATAATCTCGGTGTGGTTTACGGTTGTGGCAACTTTATTGAGTTAAGCGGTATCCGAAAGAACCGGTTATGGTATTCAAGATGGCTTAATACGTCCAATGCTGATATTAACTCCATTGAGATAGTATCCGGTGAATTGAAAGCGATGATCGGAAAGCTTGACTTAAATATCGATCAGGAGCCCTTGCAGGTCGTTTTTTGTGTCAAGGATGTATCAGAAGAATGGATTCGGCAATTAAGCGAAACTGTTTCCGCAGACATTGTCAGCGTAAATCTTTCAGGAAACAATATATCGGATACGGCGTTGATACCGGCTTATGGTTTATCACTGAAGGGGCTCCAAGCTGTTCCGATGGATATGAATTTATTGCCGGTCGCGCTACAAAAAAAGCCGAGTAAAATCGGTTTATATACATTGTATGCACTTGTTTTTCTGATGGCTTTCTTTTTGTTGATGTGGGGCGGTGGGCGTTTTGTTAAGAAAATGCAAGCACTTAACCAATTTACAGCTGCAATAGAAAATATTAAAAGCGAGCTTGCAGAGCTGAAAGGTGTCGCATTGGAGAGCCAAAAGATTCAAGAAAGAATTGACTATTTAAATTCTTTTGCCAACCATGATGGACGATTGATCGATATTGCGAATGAACTCAGCCAGAGAATTCCCGCCACTGCCTGGATTTATAACTTCAGTTATTCCAATGGGAAAGTGAAGATTGAGGGGATTGCCGATAATGCTTCAGAATTGATACCGCTTCTTGAAGCCTCGCCATATTTTAATGGCGCATCGTTCCTTTCAACCATCAGAAAAGATCGTAATGGTAAAGAAAATTTCAACATTGGTTTGGATGTAAAAGGATCTTCGTCCTCCTAAATATTTATCAAAAAACAAGATAAAGAAGGATCGGCAGTTGTTTAATATTGATCAAAGGAAAAAGTATATTTTTACCATCGGTTTGATTTTGCTGATATTAGCGATTTTTTACCGCACCTATCCCATTGTTGAAAGTGCTTATCCAACCGAGGAAAAGATAGCTTTGCTGAAAACACAATTTGCCGGTTACAAACATCAGTTCGAAAAAAGCAAGCAATTGAAATCAAAAATACAGCAATCGACCAATATGTTAATTGAGTTTGAGACCCATTTGTTTAAGGGGGAGACCCCTGCTTTGGCGGCAGTAGAAATTCAATCGATTTTGGATCAGATCGCTTCTGAAAATAACATGGAGATATCATCGATTCAGGTGCTTAAGGGTAAAAAAATACAGATCGGACTGCCCTATGGAAATGTGAATGTCCGGTTGACTTTTGCTTCAACAATTTCCAAATTCAAAAGTATGTTATACGCAATAGATACGTCGTCAAAATTTTTGAAAGTGACGGAAATTACGGTCCGGAGTTCATCCCGTAAAAAGGATGATAACCGATTGCTTGATGTCACAATGACGGTTGCCGGGTTGATGGATCTCTCAAGTAAAATATCAGGTAAAGAGTGATAAATGATTTCAAAAATTTGGCCAGTTAATATTTTATTGTTTGTTGTAATTCTGATCTTCTCCATCAAGGCTTATGATGTGTGGTTTACAGATAAATTTAATCCCGGCAGGGATTCGGTCGGCGAGCAACAGCAAAAGCAAGGGGGTAAGCCGGATGTTAAGGTGAATGACATGCCGACCTCATCATTTTATAATGCGATTGTTGAGAAAAATCTTTTTTTTTCAGACCGAATCGGCGTCGAGGACAACGTCCCACAGCCTGCCGTAAACATTTCTGACCAGAAAATCTCCGAACAGGAGATCGTTCTTTATGGTGTCATGATGGCAGGGGGTGAAAAACAGGCGCTAATCAGTAATCCCTATCCAAAAAAAGATGGAAGCAAGACGATATGGGTAAAAGTAGACGAACGTGTAGCCGATGATCCAGATAAACCTGAAATAAAGGTTAAAAGCATACTTAAAGATAAAATCGTTATTTCAATTGATGGGAAAGAATTTGATCGAGACTTGTTTCAGAAGAAGGATAATCAGGATCAACCGGATGCAATAAAAAATATAAAGCCCGAACAAAACGGAACAAAAAGACGAAGTTTCAACGATAATCCAAATATTGTCGATAATCCAATCCCCCAGGGCGATCCTACCGGAAAAACACCGGCACCTTCTTTTGAGATATCCCCGGACGGCAAGTACAAGATTTTTGAAACCCCATTTGTAAAAATTAAACGAAGGAATAATTAAATCATATGGAAAAAGAACCAATATTCAGTAGAGTATTACAGATTTTAATATTTCTGTTGGCGGTTACATCAATTTTTAGCACGGGATGCGCGGCAAAAGAGTTTTCTAATCCGGAGTCCTCAATAAAAGTCGATATCGGAAACGAGGCTGCACAGAATCCGGAAGATGAGACAGATCAATCCATTCAGAATGCAAAATCTGATAAGTATGGCAAAGAAATTCAGACGACGTTGCAGCCTGCAGACCCAGCAGACGGTTCCATCCCCTCATCCGGAGTGGGTTCGGACGATTCCCAATCCGTCGAGAAATCTCTTTCTCCACCGCTGTTGAATGAAAAAAACACCGGCAATTTAAAGCATAAGAACACATTACAAGTTCCAAAACCTCGAGAAGGAATTAAGACAAAAGATATACCCAGACCTGGAGATTCATCAGGAGAGGATGAAGCTGTTGTTTTTAATTTTGATAATGCGGATCTTATCGAAGTCATAAGAATGATGGCTGATCATTTGAAGATAAATTATATGGTTGATGTGAAGGTCGATCGTAAGGTGACGATTTACACGACAGGAGAATTATCAAAAAAAGATATTTGGCCGGTCTTTTTTCAGATATTGGAGGCTAATGGTTTAACTGCGGTCAAAAAAGATAAACTATATCATATTGTTAACCTGAAAGATGCCCCTCGCATGCCGATTTCATCATATGTCGGCAGTTCAGTTGAAAAATTACATCTTGATGAGAATATGATCATACAAATTATTCCGTTACAATATATCTCATCCCAGGAAATGATTAAGCTGTTGACCCCTTTTATGACCGAATCGGGTCAAGTAATTTCGAATGAGCAGTCAAATACACTGGTGGTTGTCGATACCAGCAGTAATATCCCGAAAATTCTAAAATTATCGAGGACTTTTGATCTGGATGTTTTTGAAAGAGTGGGGCATCGCTTTATTCCTCTGGAATATGGAGATGTCGACGCTATTGTTTCGATAATGGAAAAAGTTTTTTTATCTTATGGTCCGACGGTTAAGTCGGACGTCAACTTTATTCCGATTACCCGGTTGAACACGCTGTTGGTTGTCAGCTCCAATCCAAAGGCACTTGATGCGGTTGAAGGCTTTATCCGGAAATATGATGTCCCGAGCCAGAGCACGGAGCCCGGAATATATTTTTATTCGCTCAAAAATGGACGTGCCGGAGATATTTCCGAAATATTAAGCAAGGTATTTGGCGGGAAAAAAAGTGTTAAAGAAAAAAAAAATACGGATAAGGCACCATCTGTTTCTCGGAATCCTTTGGGCATAGAAGCCAAGCAGGAAAAACAGGAAAAACAGGAAAAAGCGGATAGTCAGGCAAACCAAAAAGAAAAAATTTCGAGCACCCCATCGCCGCCGGGAATGGATGTTTCTGTCGGATCCGGCACATTGCGGGGAGAAATCAATATTACCACAGATGAATCCAGAAATTCATTGATCATAGAAGCCGCTCCCATCGATTATCAGATCATCAAGAATCTCTTAAAGCAGCTGGATGTTATGCCCCGGCAGGTAATGATCGAGGTTACATTTGCTGAAATCACACTGGATGAATCTACTGCAATGGGGGTGGAGTGGTCCTATATTAAGGGAAATGAGAATTTGAGCACCAGTCTTCTAAAGGCCACAATGGGAGATTCCGGGTTGAATTTTACCGTTGGAAATCCGGATCGATGGACTGCGGCCTTGTCTGCTCTGGCGACGGAAAATAAGGTGAATATTCTGTCAAGTCCGTCGATTATGGCCTCAAACAGCATGCCGGCCAGTATTGACATCTCCCAGGAAATACCGGTGGCGAGTTCCCAATACCAGTATACAACCGGGGACAACCCATTGCTGGAAACGGATATTGAATACCGGGATACCGGAATTATGCTTTCAGTAACTCCGAATATCAATGAGCATGGCTTGGTGACCATGGATATTGATCAGGAGATCAGTGAACAGGCCTCCAATGTGTCTGTCGGAGGCCAGGACTATCCATCATTTTTTAAGCGAAGCACCACAACGACGCTGACCGTCCAGAGCGGTCAAACCATTGTCATCGGGGGGTTGATCCGGGAGACAAAGTCGGACGGCGTCTCTGGAACCCCCTGGTTTAACAATATCCCGGTTTTGGATTTTCTGTTCGGCCAGACATCGGATTCGACTTCAAAGACCGAATTGATCATATTGATTTCTCCGTATGTTATCGAAACTCCGGATGATGTGGATGCAGTTACACAGGAGTTTACAAATAAATTAAGTGCTCTTCATCTGCATTCCGAATAACGAATCAGGCTAAAAATCAGCCAATGTTCTTACGGTACAACTCGACCGAATAATGAACTATTTCCGCAGCAAAAATAGATGGATACCCCATGTAATGATTCTATGGATGATTGGATGGGGTGTTCTGTTTCCGGCACATTGTCTGGGGGTTGAAGAAAAAGCCGAGTCTTATCAAATTGTTCTGTTCGTTTCAAAGAATATCAGGCCTTATGTGGAAGCAGTGGACGGTCTCCGTGATCAGTTAGCCAGATCAATTGAGGCGAATGTGGAGATCATCATGATGGAACGATATGATGAAACCGCTATAGCCGATCTGGCCGAAAGATTTTCCGGGGAAAGTGAGCTGGATCTCGTGGCATCGATTGGTCCCGAAGCAGCCTCTTTTGTATGGGAAACATTTCAGAACGCGGCTTTTCCAAAAATTTATTCAATTATTCTGAATCCGGAAAAAGTGGTTAATGACATTGAAACCGCCACCGGTATTTCCTTAAATATTCCCCCGGCTGATCAGCTGAATGCAATCCGGCAAGGCCTTTCATCTGTTCACCGAATCGGCATTTTTTATGATCCGCTTTATAATAATGATTTTTATGCACAAGCTGCTGAAGCAGCATTTGGGATCGATGTTGATCTGGTCCCGATAAAAGTCAGTTCCAGAAAAGATATCCCGTTTTTGCTTGAAGAATGTTGGGATTCTATTGATTGTGTGTGGCTGATACCTGATCGAACGGTGATCTCTGAAAGTATCGCACAGTATATTATCAAACAGGCCGTATTAAAGAAAGTGCCGGTTGTCGGATATAATCAGTTTTTTTATGATTCCGGGGCGGCCATGGCATTTGTGTTTGATTATAAGGATCTAGGCAGACAATCTGCCAAACTGCTCACAGATGTTTTGCAGCAAAAGGAATTTGAAAGTCGGGTGCCTGTTTTTAACGTATGGCTGAATGAAACGGTTTTCGAGAAACTGGATATTCCCCC
>JAQIBZ010000324.1 GCA_027858815.1 Desulfobacteraceae bacterium | reverse complement strand
GAAGTCCCTGTCATTCAGGTAGGACATTCACCGCATTTATCCAATGAATCGTTTACAACGCGGCGGATGATGATCGATGTTCTGATCGCACTGCTGCCGATTATTGCTATGTCGGTTTATGTTTTCCAAATGTATGCCGTCAAACAAATGCTCATCTGCCTGGTGACCTGTCTGGCAGCGGAAGCGGCATTTGTCAAAATGCGGGACAGGTCCTTTACCTTAACGGATTGTTCTGCGGCAGTGACCGGTATCATACTCGGCCTGTCATTGCCGGCAACCGCTCCCTGGTATGTCGGGGTCATCGCCTCGGTGGTTGCTATTGGCATTGGAAAAGTCATTTTCGGCGGCCTGGGCATGAACCTGTTTAATCCGGCAATGGTCGGACGGGCATTTGTCATGATCGCTTTTGCCGGCGTGATGGCCGCATCCGGATATGAAAATCTCAATACCGGTATTGATGCCATCACCCAGGCAACACCACTCAATGCATTCAAACAAATGGGAATTTCAACATCTCTTAAGGATCTGTTTTTCGGATTAACCAACGGCAGTCCGGGTGAAACCAGTGCGCTGGCCTGTCTGATCGGCGGCATTTACCTTTGCATCCGGCGGACCGCTTCCTGGGAGATACCCGCCGGCATCATTGGGGTTGTCCTGATTATGGGCGGCTTGGCAGATGTCATGGGCAGCGCTTCAGACTGGACCGTGATTCATCATCTTTTCTCCGGTTCCCTGTTATTCGGCGCTTTTTTTATTGCAACAGATCCGGTGTCCAGCCCCCTGACGGCTAAAGGAAAGTTTATTTTCGGAGCAGGCATCGGCTTTTTTATTATGGTCCTGCGGTTTTTCAGCGGGTACCCGGAAGGGGTCATGTTTGCCGTGCTGTTGATGAATGCACTCACCCCGTTGCTGAACCGCTGGACCATCCCGGCGGCCATGGGAGAATAAACAAGGATTATTTAATTCTATAATAAATGAATCAAATTTAGAATTTTGACGAGACGATAAATTATGAAACCATCAGAACAAACAATGCCGGGCGGCAACCGGATTACGAATTATTTTATTTTCCAGGCATGGCTGGTCCTGTTGCTGGCGACTTTTTTCGGTGCCTCCCTGGCAGGCATCCAGCTGACCCTTGCCCCGAAAATAGAAGCCAACAAACTCAATGAAACCATTGAAAAAGTTCCGGAACTGATCTTGGGTGCCGAAGCTGCGCAGGCGTTATCAGAAGAAAACCGGCCAATGAAAATTGACCGCCAGTTCATCGAAGCCGGCAATAAAATATACAGCGTATTCCAGGCAAAAACCGACGGGCAAACCGACGGATGGGTCATCAAGGCATCCGGCCAGGGATATGCGGATAGAATCGAATTACTGGTGGGCGTTGACGCAAAAGCGGAAACTATCACCGGCCTGTTCATCCTGGACCAGAAGGAAACACCGGGTTTGGGAAATAAAATTATGGAACCGGCCTGGCGGAATCAGTTTAATAATAAACCGACACAGCAGCAGATGACAGCGGTAAAAACAAAAGCGTCCGCAGCAAATGAAATCAATGCTATTACCGGTGCCACCATTTCATCAAAGGCTGTTTGCGATATTGTCAATCAGACGCTGAGTAATCTGCGCCAGCCATTGACAAAAGCTGATTTAAACAAACAGAACCCTTCTGACAATCAACCGAATAATAATCAGGAGAAAAAATAAGGATATGGCAGATCAACCAACCGCCTTTGAGCGATTCACACAGGGCATCTTACCGGAAAATCCGGTTTACCGACAATTGCTGGGCCTTTGTCCGGTACTGGCAGTAACAAACAGCATGCAGGGAGCAATGACTATGGCAGGTGCCGTGCTTTTTGTTTTGCTATGCGCTAATGTCATTATCAGCCTGATTCGCGACCTTCTCAAACCGCATTTACGAATTGTTATTTTTACTTTGACCATTGCCACATTCGTAACCATTGTGGACCGGTTTCTGGCCGCATACATGTATCAGATGAGCAAAAATCTGGGGCCGTATATCCCTCTGATTATCGTTAATTGTATTATCATCTGCCGCTGTGAGGTATGTGCATCCAAACAGTCTGTTTTTACAGCCGCATCCGATGCCATTGGTCAGTCGCTGGGTTTTGCCCTGGCCCTGGCCAGCATCGCATCGGTTCGTGAAATTCTGGGCACCGGCATGTTCTTCGGGTTCCGGGTGCTTCCGGAAATGTGGCCGGACTGGGTCATTATGGTACTGCCGCCCGGTGCGTTCCTGACGTTCGGCCTGCTGCTGGGAGCAGTAAACTGGGTTGTTGCCATGAAGAAGGCCAAAGGCTGAAGAATAAAAACTAAAAAATTTAAAATCAGGCGTGATGACTGCTATCCGAAAAAAAACATTGATTTTGATGACTTTTTTCCCGGCCTTCAGCCTTCAGCCTAAACCCCTGATCTTTTTAAGGTGAATATATGAATTACCTGATTGATATCATGCTGATTGCGGTCAGCGCTGCTTTAATCAATAACTTTGTGCTGTACTATTTTGTCGGTATCTGCCCGTTCATCGGCGTATCCCGCCAGATTGACATGGCAGTGGGCATGGGGCTTGCCGTAACATTTGTCATTTCCATTGCCGCTTTCTTAAGCTGGACCATTACCACGATGGTACTCATTCCCGGAGCTCCACTGACTGCATGGATCGGGGGATTTTTTATGTTACCGGATGCAGCCGCACAAATTGATCTGACCATTTTAAGTTATATTGTGTATATTTTTGCAATTTCATCATCTGTCCAGTTTGTTGAAATGTATGTGCGTAAATTTTTTCCCGCATTGTATAAATCATTCGGTGTTTTCCTGCCCTTGATCACAACCAACTGTGCGATCCTGTTTGCCTGCTTAACAATTATGAGCCATGTATCCGGTGTTGATAATCCTGCAGATGCCTGGGATCTCGGACGTTCCCTGACGCTGGCGTTTTTCGGCGGGATCGGGTTTACGATTGCCATTGTCATTATGGCCGGAATCAGAGAAGAACTTGAATTTTGCGACATTCCCGAAGCTCTGAAAGGAGCCGCCATTACGTTGATCGTTGCCGGCATATTATCCATGGCATTTATGGGATTTAACGGCGTGGATACGGGCTTAAAAAACGCGCTGAAAAAAGATTCCGCAAATCAGGTGTCATTCAATTACACACCTGAAACCGGTGTTGTCCAGCCGGGCGGACATTATATTACCTCGAAAACTTTGATTGAAATCGGTACAGAGGAGTTGTCATGATTTTTGTAACCATCGGGCTGGCTGCCGGCACTATGCTGGTCATGGCCCTTGTTTTTTCATATGTACTTGGATGGGCGAACACTACTTTTCATGTTGAAGTCGATCCCCGGATCAATGCCATCATGGATGCCCTGCCCGGTGCCAATTGCGGCGGCTGCGGTTTTATCGGCTGCGGAGAATACGCGGAAGCGATTGTGGATGCGGGCGCCGAAGTAAATAAATGCCCGGTGGGCGGGGAAAGCTGCGCTTCTGAAGTTGCACAGATCATGGGTGTTGAATTAGGTGCCGCCCTTCCATTCAGACCGGTTGTTCATTGCGGCGCCCATTATGAAGAACGTCTTGGCAGAACAGAATATCATGGCGAACAGCGTTGCGCGTCTGCCAATATTGTGGCGGATGTCCAGGGATGTACCTACGGATGCCTTGGATTTGGCGATTGCGCCAGTGTCTGCGAATATGATGCCCTGCATGTCATTGACGGCCTGGCAACGGTTGACTATGAAAAATGTATCGGCTGCGGCGCCTGTGCCAAAGTCTGCCCCAGAAA
>JAQIBZ010000321.1 GCA_027858815.1 Desulfobacteraceae bacterium | reverse complement strand
CTTCGGCTGTCTGTGCGAAACGCTCAGGCAGGATTTTTCTCTGATGAAGAATTGGCAGCCTCCGGCGGAATCCTCTGGGATCCCGAATCCGGCGAACACAAACCCGATAACGAAGCTGTTCTCGATCCGCCGGTGGCAGAGTGTACCCGAAAAGAATTTTCCATGGACCAGGTCAGGGCCTTTTCCGAAGGCCATGTTTTTGAATGCTTTGGTCCGGGCTTTGAACTGGCCCAGACTCATTCCAAAACACCTAAGATTCAATCCGGCAAAATGCTGCTCCTGGATCAAATTACCCGATTCGAGCCAAAAGGCGGGCCATGGGGTCGCGGGTATCTCAGAGCCGAAAATATTATCCCGTCGGATGCATGGTATTTGACCTGTCATTTTAAAAACGACCCCTGCATGCCCGGTACTCTCATGAGCGATGCCTGCCTGCAAGCCCTTGCATTCTATATGACTGCCATGGGGCATACACTGAAAAGAGATGGATGGCGTTTTGATCCGGTTCCTGACGAAATTTATCATATAAAATGCCGGGGCCAGGTAACGCCGACAAGCAAAAACCTTAAGTATGAGCTTTTTGTCGAAGAGATCATCGACGGGCCCTGCCCTACTATCTACGGCGATATTTTAGGCACCTGCGACGGGCTTAAAATTCTTCACATCCGTAGAATGGGGTTGCGGATGGTGCCGGATTATCCCTTAGATTGCTGGCCCCACTTACTTGAAAACCATGTTGAAAAACATCCTGTTGCCAGAATCGGCGATATGGAATTCGGCTATAAATCCATGCTGGCCTGTGCGTTCGGCAAACCATCCGAGGCTTTCGGGGATCTGGGCAAACCGTTTGACGGACCCCGGCATATCGCCCGTTTGCCCGGCCCGCCCTATCATTTCAGGTCACGTGTGACTTCAAACAATGCCACCATGGGCGGCATGAAAGCCAATGAGACCATAGAAGTTGATTACGATATTCCCGAAAACGAATGGTATTTTGATAAAAACGGAAACCGCACCATGCCGTTTTGCGTACTGATGGAGGTGGCATTGCAGCCGTGCGGATGGCTGGCCGTGTTTGAAGGCGGGCCTGCCACCTCAGACAAACCGCTCTATTTTCGAAACATGGACGGCACCGGCACCTTAACAGATGAAATATTACCCCATGCCGGAACCATTCGCACCCGCACCACGCTCACCAAGGTTATCAATTTTTCAGGTATTATTCTCGTCAATTTTGATGTGGAGTGTTTTATTAAAGACAAATGTGTCTATAAAATGGAGACAGGATTCGGCTTTTTCCACAAAGAAGCATTAGATCACCAAAAAGGGCTTCCGGCAACCGATGAGCAACGCAAATGGCTTGATGAACCGAGCGAGTTTTTAATTGAACTCACTGACAGACCGGAAAAATATTGCAGCAAAGAGCCCCGGCTTCCAAAGCCCATGCTGCTTATGATAGACCGTGTAACCGGATTCTGGCCTGAAGGTGGCAAAAAGGGGCTCGGCCGGCTCAGAGCTGAAAAAACAGTTGATATCAGTGAATGGTTTTTCAAGGCCCATTTCTTTCATGATCCTGTTCAACCCGGCTCTCTTGGCGTGGAAGCCATGGTTCAAACACTACAATTTTACATGATCCACAAAGACATGCACAAAGGGATTACAAATCCCTGGTTCCAACCCATCGGCCTGGACCGTCCGGTGACCTGGAAATACAGAGGCCAGGTAACCCCTTCCGCTAAAAGAATCTCCATAGAAATGGAGATAACTGACGAGGGTCGCGATGAGAAGGGTTCTTTTGCTGTTGCCGAAGCATGGTTGTGGGCGGATAATTTAAAGATTTTTCATGTCAAAGATCTATGCATGTACATTGTCGAGGCAAGCCCTGACGCATATGCAAGAGTGGGAAATAATACTGATGCAGAAGATGACGACGATCTGGAAGTCCCCCAAGACCTCAAAAAAATAGACCTCAAAAAAATAGATCTTAAAAAAACAGATATAAAAACAAAAGATCCAATAAAAAAAGATGTGGCAAAAGAGATTGAGAAGAAAACCCGTCTCACTCATGTTGATCCTGCATTCATTCACATTTCCAAAGACAAAAAAACCGCTATTTGTGACTTCATGCCCCTTTCCCTTTTTCCAATAAATATTTTAAATCAACAAAGCAATAAGCAGGAAATTAAACTGGATGAACCTGCGCTTGATTATGACAAAATTTTTGAATATGGCCGTAGTTTATTTAACATCGGCCCCTGGTTATTCGAAAATATCACCCGCTCCCTTTGGGAACGATTTGTAAGATATGTTATCCTCGAAGACCCAATCGCCTTTGAAAAGGTGCGTCACCGCAGCCTCCTTTACCTTGGCAACCACCAGATACAGGTCGAATCCATGCTGTTTCCGTTGCTGACACAGGTTTTAACCCAACGCCGCATCGTCACCATCGCGGATGCAGATCACAGAACCGGCTGGATCGGATCTTTAAACGATATTGTATACTCCCATCCGGGGATTAATTATCCAAAAAACATTGTCTATTTTGATCAAAACGACAGAAAATCCCTGTTTACGATCATTGATCAGTTTAAGGAGCAGATCAAAAAACAAGGCATTTCCGTTTTTCTGCACACCGAAGGACGACTCGGTCTGACCTGCAGAAATCCCGTTAAAATACTAAGCTCCGTATTTATCGATATGGCCCTTGAATCTGATCTTCCCATCGTGCCCGTAAGATTTAAAGGCGGCCTCCCGGCTGAAAAGCTTGAAACTACCCTGGATTTCCCAGTGGGTTACGCAAAACAGGACTATTATATCGGCACACCGATTTTGCCTGAAACACTCAAAGCCTTAAATTATGCAGACCGCAGAAAGATGGTCATCAATGCCATTAACAATCTGGGTGGTACCAATGCACAGGAAACGCCAAACTCCCCTGCACCGGATTTCATAGAAGCTGTAAACTCATGGAGAAAACAGACCGGCACCACCGAGGTGAAGGCTGTATTATTTAAAGCCCTGGATATGCTGACCGAACTCCCGGAAAAAGAGACACACGAAAATTTGCTGAAATACGGTCATGGTGAGACAATAGGATTTAAAGACGATGATAAGGACCGCTGGCTGAAGAAATTGGCCGACTGGCTGATTGCATAGAGACGCAGAAAAAATGTTTCATCCCATCTTGCTGGTCTTTTGTTGCTGGTCTTTTGGCCCGCCTTCTTTGTTGCGATAAAGCTCACATATCCCGATATGCACGCTTCATCTCACCTCGAATGCGGGATCAAAATCCTACGCTATTCAGGACAAAACAAATTTGGTATATTAATTTTTGGAAGTTCCCTAAGGTTTAGTTTTAATCCCTCTCCTGACCATCCAGTACCTTCCGAATGGTCTGTGCCAGTTCGCGCATATTGACCGGCTTCATGATATAGGCCGCCAAACCCAGTTCTTTCGCATTTTTTTCATCCACAAGCGCACTATGCCCGGTACAAATAATAATCGGAATGTCTTTACGAATCTCTAAAAGTTTTTTAGCAAAACCCACACCGGTCATCTGCGGCATGGTCATATCCGTGATGACCAGATCAAACTGATCAGGATTTGACTGAAATACCGCCAACGCATCGATTGGGTCCATTTCAGCTTTTACCTGATACCCTAAATGCGCCAGCATTTCCTGCGTCATAACCACCAGAGATTTCTCATCATCCACAAAAAGAACCGTCTCATTCCCCATGGGAAGATCGTCTGCGGCCAACATTTCGACCTCCGGTTTTTCGGCCGTTAATGGAAAATAAATGCTGAAAGTGGCGCCTTTGCCGGGTCCACTGTCAACCGTAATATCGCCCCCGGAATTTTTAACAATTCCATGGACCACCGCCAGCCCCATCCCCGAGCCTTTTCCGACCTCTTTGGTAGTAAAGTAAGGATCAAAAATCCGATCGATAATTTTACGATCAATGCCCGGACCCGTATCGCGGACGGATATCTTAACATAATTTCCATTGGGTAAATCAAAAAGGCGACCGGATGTGCCTTCTTCTAAAACGGCATTTTCTACAGTAATTGTCAGGCACCCGCCGGTTTGTTCCATGGCCTGGGAAGCGTTGATACAGAGGTTCATCATAATCTGATTGATTTGAATGGGGTCCGCAAGAACGGTTCCATCTATCAGGCGGAGATCCTCACGGATCTCAATGGTCGTCGGAATCGAAGACCGTAAGAATTTAAGCGTATCTTTAATCACAGGAACAATTTCGATGGGCCTTAATTTCTGGTCGGTCTTGCGGCTAAAAGATAGCAGCTGCTTGACGATACCCGCTGCACGCAACCCTGCCGCTCGAATCTCTTCAATGTTAAAATAAGCAGGATTCCATTTCGGGACATCCTCTAAAGCCAGTTCCGTGTTTCCAATAATAATACCCATAATATTATTAAAATCATGGGCAACTCCCCCCACCAGAGTACCAATCGCTTCCATTTTATGTGACTGAATGATTTCCTGCTGAAGTATCTTCACCTGCCGCTCGGCCAATACCCGCTTTGTAACATCTCTTCCGATTCCACTGATAAACGGTTCACCGTGTTCCGGGCGGGTCATTGAGCTAAGGTATTCGAGATAAATTTTACGGCCGTCTTTAGCAAAATAGACGGCTACGCCCCCATAACCAGTTTGATCCTTTACCGTCTGAAGATACTCCTCATCAAACAAATCTCTTAATTCCGATTTCATTAAATCAGTCGGACGGCTTCCGATAAACGCTTCCTCCGTATAACCAAAGGCCTTGCACATGGCCGGATTAACGGAAATAAACCGGCCATCCAGATCATGGGTGTAAACAAAATCATTGATGGAATTAAACAGGTCGCGAAAACTCTTTTCAGATTTTAAAACCTTTTCCTCCATCTGCTTTTGCTGCGTCACATCTCTCAGGGCACCGGTGATGGCCACTACCTTCCCATCCTTATCATGAACCGGCGATTCATCAACTTCTATCCAGATCACCGCACCGCCCTTTTTCTTGAACTCCAGCAGATATGGCAGCTGCTTTTCACCGGTTCTTATGGCTTTTTCCGTAATTTCAAATCCCTTTTGATTCATCGGATTGTCTGTCGCCAAATCCGTCCATTTAATCATCATTTCATCCGGTGAATAACCCAGAATATCTTTTGAATTCGGGCTGACATAATGCAATTGATGATCCGTGTTATGAAGATAAAACATCTCATTGCTGTGCGTGATAATGGTCTGTAAAATATTTTCACTCTGCTGCAGTGCATCCATTGCCTGTTTTCGTCGTTTTTCAATATTTGATGTCTGCCTAATGACGTAAAACAACAAAGCCAGAATAACGGCCAGTATGCCTGTTAAAATTATAACCAGATCTCGTTTGATAAAAGCGATCTCTGTAGCGACATCCTCCAGATATATGCCGGTTCCGATGACCCACCCCCAGGGCTCAAACAGCTTTACATAGGAGATCTTCGGGACAATTCGCTGGGGATCATCTTTCCACTGCCACATATAACCCACAAAACCGGCCCCATGTGCGCGAACGGTTTTAACAAATTCCTGAACCAGATGTTTCCCATTGGGATCCGTTAAATCTGCTAAATCCTTTCCATTGAGATCGGAGCGGTATGGATGCATGATCATCTTGGGTTGTAAATCATTAATCCAGAAATAATCTTTTCCTTCAGGACCGTAACGCAATCCTTGGATTCGTTTTGCGGCCCGGGCCCGGGCATCTTCAGGGGTCAATTCACCGGATTCAACTCTTTGCTGATACTCCGTCAGCAGACTACAGGTGCTGTCCGTGAGTTCTCGAATCATCTCCCGCTTCTGATCCATCATATGCTTTTCCAGCGAAGGAATAAAAAGAAGAAAAACACTCAACAAAAACAAAACAAAGCATAGTACAACAGGTAAAACAATCCTGAAAGTAGCGGTCTTTTTGATTAATTGGGCAATTACCTTATGAATTGGTTTTCTCTGCATAGATATGGGGATGCTTCCGTAAATTTAATGGCAAAAAAAAAAGAGTAAGGGTCGTGGAAAAAAATCGATCACCGCTATACCGGCAATAAAACGGTAAATGTCGCTCCTCTTCCCACGTCGCTGTCGAGTTTGATTTCACCGTTCAAGGAATCCACGAGCCCTTTGACAATCGGCAGTCCCAGCCCGGTGCCCGTGATATACCGTGTATCATCATTCTTAACTCGATAGAATCGTTCAAATATCTGGTCATGATATTTTGGGGCAATGCCGAAACCGTTATCACTGACCCGGACCTTGATATATTTTCCTGCAAGTACGGCTTTAACGACAATCACCGCCCCTTTCGGAGAATAATTAATGGCATTGGCAATCAGGTTGCCGAAAATACTTTCAAGGGCCATGGGGTCTGCGATAAAAAACGGCAGTGCATCGGAAGCCAGTTCAAATGTCAACGACTGATCCTTGGACTGCGCCCGAATCCCTAAAAAATCCACAATACTTTTTAACAAATCCGCAACCTGAATCGACTGGATATTATGCGAAATGCCGCCCGCCTCGATCCGGGACAGGTCCAGAAGATCACCGATCAGAGAAATCAGGCCGTGTGTTTTCTCCTTGGCCCGCTCAATAAGGTGCTGGTCCACATCTGTTTCATTGACGGATGTTTCCTTTAACACCAGTGCCAGCTGCTCGTGAATAGTAGATAACGGTGACCGCAGTTCATGAGAAACTTTTGCGACAAATTCTGATTTTAACTGATCAAGCATTTTCAGGCTGGTAATATTGGCAAATGTGACCACCGCCCCCATGCATTCATTATTCTCGTTGATGACCGACTGTCCCCGGGCCATCAGGTATTTACTGCCTGAAACGACCAATTCATACGTCGGCGCTTCACTTTCAGCATCAATTTGTCCTTGGGAAAGTTTCAAAACCATCTCACGAAAGCCCATATCGTCAACATAGAATTCCAGTTTTTCCCCGGCCATAACCGATTCATCCAGATCCAGACTTGCCAAAAAAGCGGGATTCATCAAAACGACTTCCCCTGATGTATTGGTAACAACCACTGCTGTTGGCAGCGATTCAACAATCGTCCGAATCCGGCTTTTTTCCATATCCAGATCAATTAAGGTCCGCGCCCGCTCGGCCTGAAGCATTTCAGCTTCCTTTATCAGCCTTAATTTTTCATGCGCCCGCCTGACAACAATCCTTAAGTGTTCCGGCTCAAACGGCTTGGGAATAAAGTCATAGGCACCCTGCTTCATGGCTTCGATAGCGGTTTCAATGGTTGCGTACCCGGTAATGATAATAACGATAATTTTTTCATCAATATCCCGGATCCGCTGATGAAGTTCCATGCCATCCATTCCGGGCATCTTTAAATCCAGAATGGCGATGTCAACGGTTTCTTTTCCAAGAATTTCAAGGGCTGCTTCTCCCCTGTCGGCTTTTAAAACCGTATACTTCATACGTTTAAGGATACGCTCAATCCCTTCACGAATATCTTTTTCATCATCGACAACAAGAATTTTCAGCAAATCTGTGTTTTCAACCAATTTTACTGCCTCCTTCCGGACCTTCTGCTACCGGAAATTCAATATAAAAAGTCGTCCCCGCACCCGGCTCACTTTCTGCGCGAATAGTGCCCCCATGACTTTCAACAATTCCGTAGACCATGCTCAACCCCAGGCCGGTCCCCTTGCCCTGCTCTTTTGTGGTATAAAACGGCTCAAATATATGCGGGAGCACATCTTCTGGTATACCCGACCCCGTATCCTTTATTTTAATCTGCACCATTCCCGTTTCAGACAAAACGACAGTTTTCAGGCTCAGTTTACCGGATCCTTCCACAGCGTCTGCCGCATTTAAAATGGTATTCATAAATACATGATTCAGCTGTTGTGCATCTCCCATTATCTGCGGCAAATTCTTATCCAGGTCTTTTTTGATTTCAATATTATGAAATATGGACTGGTTTTCCAGCAAAAAGATGGTGCGGGAAATAATATCATTGATATCCTGAGGCCTCATATCATGGCTGGTCTGGCGGGAAAATTCCAAAAGCTCTCTTACAATATCCTTTGCCCGATTGGCATCATCAAGGACCCGTTCGAGATCCTGCAATGCTTCTTTGGGGAGATCATATTCTTCGGTAACCAATTTGGTAAAAAGGATAATACCGCTCAGCGGATTATTTAACTGGTGGGCCACACCGGCTGCCATTTTCCCTAAAGAAGCCATTTTTTCGGACTGTAAAAGCTGAACCTGGGTTTTTTCCAATGCTTTCTTCATTCTGATTTCTTCACGCCGGTCATGGAAAAAACCAATGGTCGCCACTTTTTTCCCATTTTCATATACAATTGAAGCATTCAGACTGATAGGGAAAATCTCACCACTTTTATGCTTTGCATCAAGGTGATAAGAGATCAGCTTTCCCTCACCGCCATATTCCTCACTGAGCAGCATCCTCATGACTTCTCTGGCACCGCCTTCAGGATAGACATCCCGAATCGAAATGTCATTGAGGGCTTCTTCAACGGTGTATCCGGAAACTTCGGCAGCTGCTTCATTAAAAATCAATATTTTACCGGTGGGATCAGAGGCAATAACACCATCCACGGCACTGAGGATGAGGTTCCGTAAAAATGCATTGGACCGGATTCGCCTTTCTTCAATATTCTTCAATGCCGGTAAATCAAAATCCAGTATCACCATTGCGTCCACGTGATCTCCCAAGTACACCGGATAAGAATACAGGCACAGCATATCAACACTGCCTTCAAAGCTATAACACTGGTCATATCGGAGGGAAGCTTTTCCTGTTTTCAGCACTTCCTTTGCCGGACAATTCGGACAGGGCGTACCACACCCGGGAATAACTTCATAACAGGATTTACCAATAATGCTTTCAGGATGCCCTTCCATGGCTGTGTTGTTGGCAGCAAGAATTTTATAATCAGCCGATATAATGAGAAGTTTTCGGTTAAACGCATCAATTGCTTCGAGTAAAAAATTTTTCTCACCTTCAGCGCGTGATCTTTTTGGCATAATGCAGGACCATTCTTGTTTATGGTTAAATTCTTTAAATAGTTAAGAAAATTATTACCGTATCCGGCTATGACAGTCAAGAAAAAGTGCTTTGCGCATCAAAGGGAAGACATTGCCCGATTGCTGATTAGAAACCGTATCGCACCACCATATTCTTTTGGAAGTTCCCTAACTCTGGGAATATTTTTTGCCACACTTTGGTATGGCCAGCATTTTTTAAAATGTCGAGATTCGGATGTCTTGCTGCATCGCATTTTTATGTTGTTTATTCAGCTTATATCATGAAATTATATTTAGTATATTATAATTGAAAATGGAGAATTTGATTACATGATAAAGCGGTTTATTGAAGAATATACAGATAAAACTTTTGACATAATTGTTATCGGGGGTGGAATTACCGGTGCGGCAGTAGCATATGATGCAGCCGCAAGAGGCTTTAGTGTTGCCCTGGTTGAAAAAGAAGACTTTGGGTGGGCCACATCCGCCGCCACTTCAAAACTCATCCATGGCGGTCTCCGATATCTGCAGAATATTGAGCTCGGCCTTGTTCGTGAATCTCTGCGCGAACGACTGATACTTGAAAACATTGCATCAAATCTTGTTTATCCTATTCAGTTCCTTGTGCCCGGCTATAAAGATCCAAAACGAAACAAGTGGCTGCTCCGTGCCGGTCTGACACTGTATGATATTCTCTCCTATGATCGGAACAGAACCTGGGATAAAAACAAAAAAATGCCGAACCATTCATGGCTGTCTAAATCTCAGATCATGGAACTGGAACCGGAAGTCAGATCCAACGGTATGACCGGCGGATCTATTTATTATGACTGTCAGAGTATTTATCCGGAAAGATTGACTCTTGCATTCATTAAATCCGCTGTTCGCCAGGGGGCTGAAGTTTCCAATTACACTAAAGTCGTTGATTTTTTATATTCAGATGACCGCAAAGTTAAAGGCGTAAAGGTCGAAAATACGTTAACCGGAGACACGAAAAATGTGAACGGTTCACTGGTCATTAACTGCGCCGGTCCCTGGGCCGATATTGTATTAAATCTTGCTGACACGGCCGGAACGTCAAAACATCAGATTAAACGATCCGAAGGAATTCATATTTTAACCAGAAAATTTAAAACCCGGCATGCCGTTGTGATGTGGACACCATCCGGCCGGCATTTTTTTACGATCCCCTGGCGTGGGTATCAACTGATCGGAACCACGGATAAGGATTATGAAGGGAACCCGGATAAATATCAGGTAAGCAAAAAAAGGATTCAGGAATTAATTGATGACACCAATGATTCCATTGGGGATGGGAATCTGAAATATGAAGATGTGGTTTATGCCTGGGGTGGTTTGCGGCCCCTTGTGGATGATCAGACAGAAGGCACTTATGAATCCTCCCGCAAATATGAAATTTATGATAATGCATCTGACGGTTTTGACGGGCTGATCACCGTGGAAGGCGGGAAATATACCACCAGTCGGTATTTGGCTGAGAATGTCATGGAAATGGTTGAAAAAAAATTACACCGCGCGCCAAAAGATGCCATCACGGACAAAACTTTTCTGGTCGGATGTGAAATCAAAAACATGAATATTTTCATGCTTGAACTAAAAAAGGAATTCCACGAGTTTGATTCTAATACGATTGATTTTCTGGGCCGAAACTACGGTTCGGAAAGCAAATCTATTTTTGAACTTGCCAGACAGAATCCGGAATTGTCAGAAATCATATGTGAAGACGGCCAGATTCTGGCTTCTGTTATCTATGCAATACGCAATGAATCAGCAAAAACATTAAAAGACATCCTCATGCGCCGAACCGGTGTGGGAAATATCGGCCTTCCTGACAAAAATATACTTGAAAAAATTGCAATGACAGCTGCAAAAGAATTTAATTGGGATACCTCAAGAGTCGAGCAGGAACTAAAAAATATAAATGATTCTCTTCGTCTTCCATTGGAATAAATGTCAGATTATTACCAAAAAAATTCCCGGCAATTTTTTGATCAGACAGTTGATATTGATTCGTCTTTGTTTCTATCTTCATTTGTCCAAACCATACCTTCTCAAATTTCAATTCTGGATGTGGGCTGCGGTTCCGGGCGAGACCTGCATTGGCTTAGGAAACAGGGATTTCATGTTACCGGATTTGAAAGATCTCCCGGGCTGGCAAGCCTGGCACGAAATCATTCCGGCTGTGAAGTAATTGAAGGTGATTTTGCGACGTATGATTTTTCACCCCATAGTTTTGATGCTATCCTTGCCTCAGGGTCCCTTGTGCATGTCCCCCATGAAAATCTGACGACAGTGCTGGAAAATATTTTTCAGGCGTTTAATCAAAATCCGAATCATGCCCTATATATGTATATTTCTCTTAAGGCTGGAAACGGCGTTAAAAAAGATTCGCAAAACCGAATATTTTATCTATGGGATGATGAGACGTTAAAACCGATATTTGCAAATCATGAATTACACGTAATAGAGACATCAAAAAGCCCGTCTGTTAAAAACTCAAAAGACTTGTGGATTGGATATATACTAAAGAAAACGATATAAAATAAACACATTACTCGCTCCCGATCTTTCTTTAGGCAAAACTGCACCAAACGCCAACCGGCAATTTTGTAAGACAGACCCTTACATAAAAATCCGTAAATTACCGATACCCTCCGAATTATTTATAGTGTATGATCAAATTTTAATATAATGTAAGTGATGTATATCAGTATAAGGAGAATTCAAATGCAAAAACGGAAATTTACGCGCAGCAGCGTCTGGAAGAATACTGATGCGACAATAAAAGTGCCGGATAATCTTCTGCACGATAAAAGACAGTTTCTGACAATTAAGGGAAAAGTTGAAAACTTAGGCGCAAACGGGATGTTTTTATTAACCAATGAGCGGGTGCCTGTCCCGGCTGTTGCTGAAATAACAATTAATTTTGATACCAGTTCTAATTTACCGGACCTTTTGATGACAGCATCAGGCAAAACCGTCCGTTTAAATAAAAATGGCGTTGGTATTAAATTTACCACCATTGATTTGTCAAAACTGCAAAAATGCATCATACAAAAAATAAATAATTCGGAAATTTCAGAACGCGAGATTGACAAATATATGCTTTCGGAATCAGAAGAATAAGCATAGATACTAATTGTGTAGCGCCTACCGACTGTTTTGAATTAATACTGGCGGTCAGGTTGAAGCCACATAGTGCCTAAACAACGAAATTCAGATTTTGGCATAGTAATGAAAACAAAAACCCCTTGCATTATAGAACACGTGAAAAAATAGATACACGTATTTATACAATAAAACAAGGGGTTTAAAAAAGACTGCTTTTATCTTTTCCGCTTCAGACAGATCCGATTAATCAAACGCCATTTCTGTCTTCCATACTTCCCATACTTTACCCACCAGATCAATACCGGGGCTCAGTGTCATCTTGCCCGGTCTCCATCCCGAAGGCGTGGCCTCCGTGCCCTTGCTGTTTCTGACTAGCTGAAACGCCTGAATTTGCCTTAAAGATTCACTAATGTTTCTTCCTACCGGCGGGGTCAAAACCTCAAATCCCTGGACAATGCCGTCCGGATCAATAATAAAACGGCCACGGGTTTCCACACCTACGTCTTCATCGTAGACTCCGTATTAGAATTTATACCAATTTTTTTCCAGCTCCGGGTCCGGGAGACAAACCAAAGATTTCTTCGATTTTCAAAATCATCGCGCCCTTGGATTTCAGCGGGAATCCGGCCTTATTCCCCTTGTCCTCAATCCATGCGGCGGTTTCTTCATACCGCTGTCCAGATGTTTCGATGGTGACCGTTCCCTTGAGCTGATACCCTTCATGCCCTTCCCAAAATGTGACCGCAATTTTGGGATTGGTTTTCATATTGGCCAGGGTTTTGTTGAAAAACTGGTCTGAAATAAGAATGGTTTCATTGTCGATGATTTTTTTCGCGCCCACAGGCACGGCGTTGGGTGTGCCGTCATTGGTTGCGGTTGCAAGGATTGCAGTAGGAACTTTTGTAAACAGTTCCATCATGCGTTCAGTCATTTTTGCCATTTGCTGTCTCCTTAGTTTTTTGAATGGGTTGTTATAAAAAATATCAGGCCGGCTTTTTTGCATCAAGGATCAAGGAAACCGACCGGATAGCACCTGCCTGGTTCCGATGATCCAAAAGCAGGGACCGGTAAATCGGTCCGTCATCTAAGGTCGCTCTTTTCCGTCCTTACAGCTGCATAATAAACATCTTCTTTTTTCCGTTGCTCCTGTATTTGCCCGGTCCGCATCAGAGCACCCAGGTATTTTGACACCTCGTTAATATGCATTCCGAAACTCGCAACAATCTGGGCGGTAGTGCAAGGTCTGCGTTGCAACATCGATAAAACGGATGTTTCCGTTGCCGCAATATGGTTTTTAGAATCTGATTTAAATTCCGCAATCACTTCTGCGGGCGGATCAAACATGCCGGCCAGCGACGTCAGTTTTGTTTGCTCTATGGGAGCGGCAAACTCTTCAGCCGGAGGACGAACAACCGTGTTAAGATGAACACGTTCCGGTTGGATTTCTTTGATTTGAGCGGCAATTTTTTTAGCATTTTCGGGCGCTGAATTGATTCCCAACATTATAAAAACTTCCACCCATAATTTACCGGTAAACTGTGCTCGAAACGTCTTTATTCCCTTGACGAGTTCACTAAATTGCAGCTGGGAGTGCGGACGGTTTATCCATTCAAAAGAGCGTTGATCCCATGCGCTCAATGATACTTTGACAATATCCGCGTATGATGCCGCATCCCTGACTTCCGGCCGCATAAGCATAGAGCCGTTGGTTAACAGCACCGACGGAATTGGATTTTGCTTTAAAACACGAAGCACCTTGCCAAAACCGGAATGAAGTGTTGGTTCACCAGACCCGGCCAGCGCTACATAATCCGCGTCTCCGTCTGTTTCCAGCCAGGATTGGATTTCATTTATAACCGCATCAGTGGGAACGTATTCTTTTCGTACCAGCGTTTTTTGAGGGGTTCGACCCAACTGGCAAAAAACGCAATCAAAACTGCATGTTTTGAAAGGCGTTAAATCAACCCCTAAAGAGCGTCCAAAACGGCGGGAAGGTACGGGGCCATATAAATACTAGTATGGTTGATTTGTTGTGGCATCAATCGATGCACCATTATTGATATTCATGTGTTCCTAAAACAACAGGAATACCTGTTTTATCCTGAAGGATTTTTGCCATTTCTTCTGCAGTGGCATAGGGACAGCCTGGTTTTGCATTGACCATGCAGGAACTTAAATATATTACATCAGGTTTTATTTCCGACAGCTTCATCGCCATACCGGTATTCGAGGCAAGGCTCCGGCCCGGGCATTCACATTTAACAAACGATATAACTGAAGAAGGCGAATCGAACTTACCTTCTCCCAATGCCGCCGCTTTAAGGCATCGCCATTCGCCGGGACATCCGTATCCACTGTCCATATATGCACCACATCCAATAATCGCTACTTTTTTCATTTTATACTCCTATTTAAAATTCTTCACCCTGTCACCTTTTCATACAATTTGCCGGGTTGCGTTGCTTCAGATGCATCTGGCAGGTTATCCTGACAAATTGTTTCTTTGATTGGCACGCCCGATGTTTTTAACATGAAATACCGTTTTATCCTTCTAATTAGTCAAACACCGGCTAAATTCGGTCTTTCCAAACCGTCAGTGCAATTATCATATCTGAATCATTTCCTTCTATATTGAGATTGCATCAGATATGCCAACAACATCATAAAAACATTAAAATTAATTTTAAATATTAATTCAAATAGTTGTAACCAGGATAGAGTAGAAGACAATCCAATAGATAGCATAAAGGGTCGCATCTTTGCATCTCTAACCATCGCAAAGATGCGACATTGTGAAAGGCTTTACTTGTGCCGCTGCTGACTTCCGATTATACCGGTTCCGTATCACTCGATCTTCAAGTTTTTAGGTAATTTGTTCAAATCCAAGGCGGTAAAAAAATTTAACCACAGGCATACTGGTCGTATTCCGCGGATCAAATTTTTTTTTTCAACGCAGGAGTTGGGCAAATTAACAAAAACTTGAACATCGAGTATCAGGGCATCTTTTTTAACAACTGATTAGCTGCTGTCAGCAGAGGATCCCAGACCGGGCCGAATGGCGGCGCATAAGCCAGATCCGTCTGGCTGAAACGGGCAACCGTCATTTGATTATGCAGCGCAACTGCTGCCGCATTAATCCGGTGGGCAACCCCTTCTTTCCCCACCATCTGGGCGCCGAGCAATCGGCCTGTTTTTTTATCACCGATCAGATAGACCTGAATTGTCGTAGAACCGGAATGTCCATGGGCACGGGAACGACTCTTTATCACGATGTCAGCCGGGTCAAATCCAAATTTTATCGCTTCCTTTGACGTAAGCCCGGTTCGCGCAATTTGAAGATCAAACACCTTGAATACAGCCGTGCCGGCCACCCCTTCAAGTTGCGCCTGCCCGCCGCAGACATTATCCGCCACCGCCCAACCCGCGCGATTTGCCCTGAGCGCAAGGGGAATCCAGGTTTTTTCTCCGGTCACCACATGATACGCATCCGCGCAGTCACCGGCGGCATAAATATTTTCATCTGATGTTTTCAGCTGTCGGTCCACGGCAATGGCCTTTTTAATGCCGGTTTCCAGACCTGCGGCGATGGCGCATTCACTGCCGGGGGTGATGCCAATGGCAACGATCACCATATCCGCATTAAGGGTAAGCGCATCACAAACCACCATCAGACCATTGTTCGCTGATTCAATTTTTTGGACCGAATGCCCTTTATAAAGTTTGACCCCATTTGATTCAACTTCTCTTTGAACCTCATCCGACAGTTCATCGGCCATCCAGGGGATAAAGTTTGGATTCGGCTTTACCATAGCAACTTCCATTCCCAGAGCATGGAGCGCATCACACATTTCCAAGCCGATATACCCCATACCGATGATCACCGCCTTTTTAACCGAGTGTTC
>JAQIBZ010000318.1 GCA_027858815.1 Desulfobacteraceae bacterium | reverse complement strand
GCATGTATTGTCTTGTGTCCACGGCACCAAAAGCGTGCGACGGTCGCCTCCACGGTCATACACGATCACCCCGTTGCCATCGGTGTTTTGCCGAACCCGCTTGACGATTGCAAGAATTTGATCATTATCGCTTTTAAAATCAGGAGCATCCTGGGACCATAATTCTTGCACCAAAGGTGTGATCTCATTCGATCCGACTTCACATCCGACAACTTCGCACAATGAATATCCATTTCCAATCGTGTCCTCGCTGGCATCACGAACTTTAGCCAAGTATTGCATTTTCTTTGCATATTTTTTCTGGATATCAGATGGGTCAACAATTAGTAGGGTATTTTCCTTTATGCGTTTTGATCCCAACTTGAGGACATTGCTCCCTATGTTATGCTCAAGACTCTGGTCTGCCAAATTACGACTCAAACGTTTGTGGGTCGCATGAAGCGGAATTTTCTCTTCTAACGCCCGGCCAATTTCAGTCAATCTGACAGAGCCACTTGATGAAATGCCAAAAACAGCCTCTTCAATAAAGCGTGAAGCCACGGTGCCCATACCCTTACAAAGTTCACCCGAAAAATAATGAATTTGTTGTCGCAATTGCCTGCCAATTTGATGTATCATTTTCTCAAGCCTCCTTTGTTTTTGGTGAAGAATTATGAAGTTAGTGCTTATAATCCTTACCACAAGGAGGCTTTTTTGGCTGGTAAAAAGTTCACCCAAAAACCCCGTTTTCACTTAGTAATGGACGAAACCTATTTAAAATAGAAGCCTCAGAAGATTTTATACTGAATTATGGGTGAACTCCTTGGATTTTTAGTATTGAATTTATGCGAAAACAGTATTATAATTTACATATGCTATTAAAGAAAATCAAGGAGGCAGGTGCCATATGCTAAACCAGCTTAATATACAATACCCTCAGAATTTGCCGGATGTTCTTCAAATGACAAAACAAGCATTTGAAAATGAAGCCAGAATGGCAATGGCGGTAAAACTTTTTGAATTGAAACGGCTTTCATCCGGGATGGCTGCATCATTGGCCGGATGTGCAAGGACTGAATTTTTACTTACTCTGCATCGTTTCAATGTTGCCATGATAGATCTCGAAGAAGAAGAATTGCTGGCGGATATGCAAAATGCCTGAAACAGAATCGCTGGTTATAAACACAGGCCCTTTGCTCGCTCTGATAGCAGGTTATGGCGATTTATCATTGCTGCGGAGAATTTACAAACGTGTTCTTGTCCCTTTTGAGGTTTGCCGGGAAATCGAGACAGGCGGCACCACCTCTTTCGGAGTGAAAGAATTCAATCAATCCGATTTTTTAGAAAAACAATCGAAACCTCTCAATATTGTACAATATTTAAACAATTCACTTGATTTAGGGGAAGCTTCGGTTATCCAGCTTGCGTTAAATGAAAATATTCACACTGTTTGTATTGATGAAACTGTTGGAAGGCGTGTTGCCAGATTGAACGGCCTTTCTTTAACGGGATCGATAGGTGTATTGATCCGTGCAAAAAAAATCGGTTTAAATTTTTTAATGCAGGACGTGATAAATAGAATGCAATCCAATGGTATTTATTTAAGCCGGAAAGTAATCGATTTTGCCCTCCGGCAGTTCAATGAAATATAATCCATAGGCTAATAATAAATAATTAAATCTCTTGTTGCCTGCCGGGATTACCTATTCGGATATAACAAAAACTAAAGTTAATATTCATTCTGTCAAACTTTTAAATTTTATCCACAATACGAATAAATACATATGCTTTCCCCAGAATTCTCTTTCACTGGCCGTTCCCCCTTTCCACAAACAGGTTGGAGGAAAATTCACGGATCTCCCGATTCCCGTGTAAAAGATATCCACACATGCAAGGTTCTAAGACTCCGCCGGGCCGTTCTGTGACTCGCATAATAGTGCCACAGCGCGTGTTGCCTTCCCCATCGGACGGACCACGTGGTCGGCACCCGAGTGCTGGTGATTTCGGAGTTCAATAGCCCGCCTGCGCTTCCCTCTGTCAACGCTTCAGCCACTGCATTACTGCAATTGCCGCATGACTCGAGGCTGATGTGATTTGCTAAATCTTCCATCATAAGACTCTTTCATTCT
>JAQIBZ010000275.1 GCA_027858815.1 Desulfobacteraceae bacterium | reverse complement strand
GAAGTCCGGCGCTCTATCCAGCTGAGCTACGGGCGCGTAAGCTAAAAACCGCTGCAACAAGAGAGTCTGCAACGGCTATTTTTTCTGATGGGGTGAGTGACGGGACTTGAACCCGCGGCCACCTGGACCACAACCAGGTGCTCTACCAACTGAGCTACACCCACCATAGAAAGTAGCAATATGTAACAGACCTTATTCATCTTTTCAAGAGATTTTATTATAATCTTAAAATAAACACAATCGCAAGCCTGGTTTTCCAATAGAGACAAGAAACTTCTGTTGACCATAGATTCTATTTTTATTACATTTTCTTATTCAAATATATTCTAATAAAGGCTGAGCATTATGACCAAATATTTAATTTTTATTGTCAGGGCTATTTTCAGCGCTGTTTTTGCTGTTGTACTCTGTAAAATGTTCAAACCGGATGCCCAGGTCCTGTTTATCGCCGGGCTTGGTATTTTCCTATTGGGTACATCTTATGGATTTGAATATTACAGGAAAAAAAAGACAGACACCTAAAGGACAACAAACAATTGAAACAGATTATTCTCGGTACCGCAGGACATATTGACCACGGCAAAACAAGCCTGATTAAAGCAATCAGCGGATATGATACGGACCGCTTAAAAGAAGAAAAACAGCGTGGCATCACCATTGAGCTGGGCTTTGCCTCCTTAGATCTTCCCAGCGGAATTCATATCGGTATTGTTGATGTGCCGGGGCATGAAAAATTTGTAAAAAACATGGTAGCCGGCGCTACCGGAATCGATGTGGTCGCCATGATCATTGCCGCAGATGAAGGCGTTATGCCCCAGACCCGGGAACATCTGGAAATTTGTTCGCTTCTGGGCATCCAATACGGATTTATTGTGCTGACCAAAATTGACATGGTGGACGCCGAATGGGCAGAACTGGTTAAAGAAGACCTCCTCGAATTTGTGGAAGGTACTTTTCTGGAAAACGCACCGGTCATCCCGGTGTCATCTGTTACAGGTGACGGAATACCGGAATTCATTGCCACGCTTGATGATTTTTGTTCTGAGATATCAGTTAAAAAGCCGAGTGGTTTGTTCCGACTTCCGGTAGACCGGGTGTTTACAATGAAAGGTTTTGGAACGGTCATTACCGGCACACTGATTTCCGGCAATATCTCAGTGGGTGAAACTGTCATGATTTATCCGGGGGATACAAAATCCAAGATCAGGGGTCTGCAGGTTCATGACCAACAGGTAACTACGGCTGAAGCCGGTATGCGGACCGCTATTAATTTCCAGGGGATTGAAAAGGCAACGGTCAACCGGGGGGATGTGATTGCCCGTTTGGAAACACTTAAAAATTCATATATGCTCGATATTGAACTTCACCTGCTGGAAAGCAATGTCCGGCCGGTTAAAAACAGAGATCGCGTAAGGCTGCATACCGGGACCAATGAGCTCCCCTGCATTGTGATCCTGCTGGACAGGGAAACCTTAGACCCCGGCGAAACTGCTGTTGTTCAGCTTCGCCTTGAGGAACCGGTGGCATGCGTAAAAGACGACCGGTTTGTGATTCGGAGCTATTCCCCGGTAAGAACCCTTGGCGGCGGAAAGATTTTAAATCCGATCCCCTACAAGCATAAACGATTTAAAGATGAAACCAACGCCGATCTTTCTGCTCTGGCAAATGCAGACGAAGAAACATTGATTCTTTTAAATGCAAAAGATGCGGGTTATGCTGAAATTGCGTATACAGACCTGCCGATTGTTACGAATCTTTCCGGAAAACCGCTGGATAAATTTCTGCAATTACTCTTATCAAAACATTTGCTTATCTTAACGGACAAGGAAAACAAACGCTATATTCACCAAAAAACGTCTGAAAAATTCACAGCAAAGGTGACTGAACTTTTGACGCAATACCATTCTAATCACCCTTTGAAAAGCGGAATGCCCAAAGGAGAGTTAAATTCCAAATTTCCGCCGATCATGAGTGATAAACTGTTTAACCACCTGTTAAATGCAATGATCAAATCCAAAGCAATTGTTATATCGGAAAACAGTATCCGGCTGGCCACTCACACCGTGACATTAAAAGCAGACCAGTCCGATATTAAGAAAAAAATCATTGATACGTATTTGAACAGCGGGCTTCAGCCACCGTATTTCAAGGAACTTTCAGCGACTTTAAAAATTGACCCCAAAGAATCAAAAAATGTTCTCATGCTGCTTGTCAAGGAAGGTTCCATTATCAAAGCCAAAGAAGAACTTTTTTTCCATGCAGATGTCATCACCGACCTGAAAAACCGGCTGGTGGATTTTTTAAAAACACACCGTGAAATCTCGACACCACAATTTAAAGAGATGACAGGGGCTTCAAGAAAGTATACGATACCTTTACTGGAATACTTTGATGCTGAAAATTTAACTATCCGGGTTGGGGATATACGGCTGCTCAGAAAACAATAAGATATAAAGCGTTGCATTCGCAGGAGGAAATAAAATGGGAAAATCAACTGAAAATGGTCAGGGAAAAGAATTTCAATTTTTTATATGGGCTCGGGTTATTGGCGCCCTTGTCATTACCGTCTTTTTAATCTGGGGTTCCATGAAAGTAATTAATCTGATCCAACCGGACAGCAGCCATTCTCCTGAAATTCTATATTCTGCGGATTCCCATGGGGACACTGAATCCCAAGCCTCTGAAGCCACCCACGCAGCCGCAATGAGTCAGGGATCGGAGACAGCCGATTCTTATAATGCCCATGCATCAGAAACAACACAAGCAATGCCCAAGGGGGTTGCTTTTATTAAAGCACTCATCGCCCCCATTGACTATGAATTAAACCAACGGTTCTGGGGCTGGCGGCCCAATGATGCCATCAAATTAACAGACAACATCAACGAGTTCCAACTGGGTGTCCTGGAAGTCACCCGCCGGGCATCCACACGGTTAACGGAAAATATTTCCCGGACCGGCAGCACGGCTGTTTTAAATAAACACCTGGAACGCGCCATGAATTCTTTGATGATACGTGCGGACAGTTTAATGATTCCTTCAGCTGAATCTTCTTACAACGAGGCGATTGTCAATTTAAAGCATTATAAGGAACAATTGATCACTGGAGAAGCCACATTTTACACCCGCACTGACAATTTAATACCTTTGCTGCAATCCATGGAAGAACTGGTGGGCAGTTGCGATGAAAAACTGGTAAGACGGGAAGAAGATGACGGCAAACCGGTCAGCACATTTGATGCAGACAATTATTACTATTATGCCAAAGGAGTAGCTAGCGCCCTGCTGCCCCTTCTTCATGCCATTGAACAGGATTTCAACAAAGTCCTTGTGACCCGAGGCGGATCTGAAATACTTCACCATGCTATTACATCCTGTCATCATTCCTCTGAAATGGAACCCTGGCTGTTTGTCACTGAAGGCGACTTAAATGGATTTATTGCCAATCACCGGGCCAATATGGCGACTTCGATCAGTCATGCCAGATTTTATCTGGGGCTGCTGGTCTTCTCATTATCGACATAGA
>JAQIBZ010000250.1 GCA_027858815.1 Desulfobacteraceae bacterium | reverse complement strand
ATGGTAACCCTGGCCGCCGCCCGTCTCATGCACGGAAGCGTTCAAAACGGCTATCAATTTAACCCGGATAATGTTCTTGTGGGGCTTCTTGCCGCGTTGTTTCATGATTCCGGGCTGATTCTGACCAAGCAGGATAAAAAAGGTACTGGTGCCAAGTATACCATTGGGCATGAAAAACGAAGTGTTAATTTCATGAGAAAGAACCTTGTCAAAAAACATTTTACCCCTCAGCAGATGGATGACTGTGCCCAACTGATTAAGTGCACTAATTTAAAAATAAAATTGGCAGACATTTCATTTTGTTCCAAAGAAGTTGAAAATCTCGGGAAAATTGTTGGATCGGCTGATTTGCTGGCCCAGATGGGGGACCGGCTTTATCTGGAAAAATTGATTTTGTTATTTAAAGAATTTGAAGAAGCTGGTATTCCCGATTTTGACTCTGAGGTGGAACTGCTCGAAAAGACGGAGGAATTTTATAAAAGTGTGACACAAAAGCGGCTGCAGATTGATTGTGAAAATATTTCATCAAATATGGTAAGACATTTCAAGTATCGATGGAATATTAACCAGGACCTGTATGCTGAATCTATTGAAAAAAATATTAGTTATTTGAAAACAATATTAAACAGCGGGGATAAGAAAAAGAGCCGTTTGTTTTATCAAAAGTATCTGCGGCGGGGAGGGCTGATTAAAGAAGCCATTTAATCGCCTGTTCGTTCAGATAAGTAATGACGGGTTTTTCTGCTGCTGCTGCGATCTCTATTCGAATGTATGAATGACTCTGTCCCTGAACGGTTCCGGTTTGAAAAAAAATGTTTTTTTACCATTGATGAAAAGATGGAAATGGTCGCAGGCTTTCATATAGGGCGATACCCACTGATGTTGAAAGGTTTAAACTCCGGATCGTATTGCGGATAGGAATGTGATAGGTGGATTCTTCACCAAATTGCTCTCTGATACTTTCCGGAATCCCTTGGGTTTCAGAACCGAAAATTAAAAAAAGTCTTTGAGACTGGGGAAGCCCCCACAACGAATGTTTTCCGGTTTTTGTAAATAGGGCAACTTCATTTCTTTCCACCTGGTGCGTTGTGTAAAAGGTATTAAAATCATTCCATACCGAAAGTTTGACGTCCGGCCAGTAGTCAAGCCCGGCCCGTTTGACTTCGCGGCTGTCTAAAGAAAATCCGAGCGGTTTAACCAAGTGCAGGGTTGCGTCGGTGCCGATGCAGCTTCGACCGATATTTCCTGTATTCCAGTGTATTTCCGGGGCGATGAGGACCACATGACGCTCTATTATAGGGGGCATTTAATAATTGTTTTCTACTATTTAAAATGTTCTGGGTTTGCAGATTATCTCTTTAATGCGAATTCGAGTGTTTGTTGCGTATTAATTTTTCCCGGCTCTTCAAAATGTGTAAATAATGTTCTCATGCACATTGGTCAAATACTTATTGAGGGTTTGTATTGATGTAAGAGACGCATTATAATAATATTTACAAACGCATTATTTTGAATAAATATAGAGCATACTATTTAAACCAGTCAAGTTAAAAGCTATAACAGGTGTTTCATTATAAACGGAGAAAGAAAATGATCATAGATGTACATACCCATATATTTCCAAAAGATATCTGCGCCCGCCGTGAAAATTATTTTGATGGAGAAGCACCTTTTCAGCTGTTGTATGATTCCCCGAAGTCCCGCTTGATCACGGCAGAAGACCTGGTCCGTTCCATGGATGAAAACGGGGTGGATAAATCGGTGACATTCGGATTCCCCTGGAAAAAGGATTCTTTTTATCAGAAGAATAATGATGAAATAATTGAATCGGTGAATAAATTTCCGGATCGCTTGATTGGTCTGTGCTGTGTGGATATGTATAGCCCGGGGGCATCAAAGGAGGTTGAGCGATGTCTGAATGCAGGGCTTTCAGGAGTGGGAGAGTTGGCATTTTATCAGTCCGGAATTGAACCGGACGCATTAAAATTGCTTGAACCGGTCATGGCATTGTGCAGGGAAAGAAATTTGCCGGTCATGATACACACCAATGAACCGGTGGGGCACCAGTACCCGGGAAAAACACCTAATACCCTGTCACAGATTTATGAACTGGCAAAAACATTTCCGGACAATATAATTATTCTGGCCCATTGGGGCGGCGGAATTTTTTTTTACACACTGCTGAAAAAAGAAGTGAAGGATGTGCTGAAAAATATTTATTATGATACGGCCGCATCCCCGTTTTTATACACCCCGGAGATTTATCAGGCAGCAAAAAAAATGGCCGGTATAGAAAAAATACTGATGGGAACAGATTATCCTCTGCTCCCGCCGGAAAGGTATTTCAGGGAACTGGAAGCTGCCGGTATGTCGTCTTCGGAAAAAGAGCAAATCTGTGGCGGCAATGCTGCGCAGGTATTTGGTTTAATAAAAAAAATATAGACTTGATAGTTGCTGAACAGGCCAATGAAAAAGATTTATGACAAGATAAAACATCATGCTATTGAAACGGCATCCCGCTATCCGGAGGCGGATTTTTATCGGGACTTTGCGGATCAGGTTGATTTCTCATCGCATTTTTTTTCAACAGATGCAGTCGTTTGTGAATTATACGATTATGTGACTGAAAACATAGAAGATGATTTTGGCCATGGTCTGGAGCACGTCCGGAAAGTGGCCCATGATGCCGGAACCCTGGCAATAATCGAAGGTCAGGAAACAGAAGGTGATGCCTCATCAGACAGTGAGTTAAATCATCGGGTTCGGCTGGCACAATGCGCGGGGTTGCTGCATGATATTAAGCGAAAACATAAAAATCATGCAAAAGAAGGGGCGGTTTTTTCAAAACAGGTGCTGGAACAGTTTTTTTTTGCAGAGGCTGACGTTGCTGATATCTGCCTTGCAATCGAAAACCATGAGGCGTTTGGAGATATCAAGGCGCACAGAACGTCTGCCGGCAAACTCCTTTCAGACTGTCTCTATGATGCGGATAAATTCCGTTGGGGAACGGAGAATTTTACCCATACGGTTTGGGCGATGGCTTCTTTTGCTAATATTCCCATTAAGAAATTTGTGACTTTGTACCCGAAGGGAATCTCCTTTTTAGAAAAAATTAAGGATACATTCCGCACCCCGACAGGGCGAAAGTACGGACCGCAGTTTATTGACATCGGACTTTGTATTGGTGAAGATCTTTATAGATATATTCAGACTGAATTTTCCGAATATCTATAAAAGTCACCCTGTCATATTTATGCCGCTGGAATTTCACGCTTCCTGTGGGCCCCAATAATGGGCGTATTGAAAATGAGTGCGGAGCTTTCTTCTGACCGCTTAATATCGATTTGAATCGATTCTTTATCAATTTCAAAGTATTTCGAAATCACTGCCACAAGATCCCTCTGGAGATCGCCGAGTGTCTCTGTTTTGATTTCCAGTTTATCCGTCAGCAGTGCAAATTTAAGCCGTTGTTTGGCAATATTTTTGCTGTCGTCACCTTTATTCATTAATTTTTTCAGCAGTGTATTGAATTTCATGGGAGATCCTTAATTATTTCGACTGAATTTTGAACCAAGTTTTTTCCAGAAGGTTTTTTTAATCATGGGGTTTTCGATGGGAAGGTCCGGATGACCGTTAAGGCGCATGGCAATACGTTGCAGGGCCTTTCCGGCTTTGGACTCTTCTCTCAGAACCAGAGGTGTCCCCGTATTGGTGGCCACAACGACATTGTCATCCATTTCTATGAGTCCGATTAAGTCAATCGAAAGAACCTCAACAACGTCTTCATGGCTCAGCATATCACCGTTTTCGACCATTTTTGGAACAATCCGGTTGACAATCAGTTTAGGTGTGATGGACCGGGCATACAGCAGGCCGATAATTCTATCTGCATCCCTGACAGCTGATACCTCCGGTGTGCAGACAACTACCGCTTCGTCGGCAGCAGCGATGGAGTTTTTAAATCCCTGTTCAATACCTGCCGGACAGTCTAATAGCGTGACATCAAATTCTTTTCTGAGCCTGTTTGTCAGCCAGATCATATTTTCCGGTTTGATAGCATTTTTATCGTCACTCTGGGATGCAGGAATAAGATAAAGATTATCAATTCGTCGATCCTTGATTGCTGCTTGTTTGATTTTGCATTTGCCTTTGATAATATCGATAATATTAAAGACAATCCGATTTTCAAGCCCCATGACCACGTCCAGGTTCCGGAGACCGATATCCATGTCAACAATTGCGACCCGCTTTCCCTGCATTGCGAGTGCCGCCCCAAGAGAGGCGGTTATGGTTGTTTTACCGACGCCCCCTTTTCCTGAAGTTACCACTATGACTTTTCCGTCCACACTTCACCTCTTTGGTCCAAAAATTATTGTTAATGGAAAATAACCGAAAGTTAAATTAGTGCCCGATCGAAAGCCGCTAATTTTTCCGATTTCTGCGTTGGGCTTAAATTTTAATCCTCAAAATACTAAATGTATTCCTCTGGTTAAAATTATCACCCGCCTTGAACTTGAAAAAATTTTCAGACTTTCGGACAGGCACTGCTACCGAACTTCCGGCCATGCTAACCGCCTGAACGGATTCCCTTTTTTATAATCATCGACGATGATGGCACTATTTTCAACGGATGCAAATTCCGGCCGGGCTGCAGGTGAGTCAGCCATTCCGGCTGCGACAAACCCGCCGATCTGAATTTGAGTGGGTTTGAATTCCAGTGCCATTATGATGGCATCTTCATTTTCCGGCTGACCGGCCGATGCTTTGCCCTGAAGACATCCCATGATAATGATATCCCCCCCGGCAATGACTTCTGCACCAGGATTTAAATCACCAAGAATGATCAGATGCTTCTTTGCCTGGATTTTTTGGCCGGATCGGACGCGTCCGGCAATCAGCAAACCATCGTTTCTGTAATGGTGCCAGGCATTTCCCATATCCTGCTCTCGGATTCTGTTTTTATTCACCGAGCGTTTCGGAGGAGTGGGCTTGGTGACATGACCGACCTGGAATTCTGTTTTTAGATAGCTGCCCAGTTCTTCAATTAATCGATCAGTGTCTTCCTGATCATCCTTACCCGTATCAATGATGATTCTGGCATTAATCGCCAAATGCTTGAGACGTTCAAACGGCTTGATTAATTCTTTTTTTAACTGTTCAATCGGCAGGGACGGGTTCACGGAAACCCATAGACTATCGCCAACGCCTTTTAATTTGACTGGTGGATCTTCATTGTGATTCATTTTGTCGATTCGGGTAATTTAAGGATTAATTCAATGCCATACATTTAGTAGATACATATATTAAAAATACAACATATATGTCAAGCGAGAAAAAAACAGAAGGTTAAAAAAAATATTCGAAGAGATAGAGGGAGGGAGTTTTTAATTCAATCTTCGATGTCGGAATCCGATATTGATCTTTTTGTATACACCTTCAGCCTTCCACCTTAAACCTTCGGCCTTCTTTACAATCGTCCGTTTCTGATAATGGCGAAAAAATCCATATTTAAATAAAATCGTGGTGATTTGACGGTATCGGGAATAGTGGCGGTAGGTGAGGCCGGTAGCACTGATTTTTCGGATACTGAACATTTTCTGATAGTACTTTAAATATTTTAAAATTAAAAGAAAATACTATGGTAAAGAAAGGAAGAAAAAAAAAGAGAGCATGCCGAATAAATCCCGGCACGCTCTCTTTTGCTTATACGCTATTCAAAAATGAAAAATTATACTGCAAAAGAATTGTCGAGCATATCAATCGCTGCACCGTTGGTTTCGCCAATGGCATTGAATTTTCCCATGGTGATGGGAAGAATAGAACGGATGAAAAATTCTGCGGTTTTAATCTGGCCATAGTAGAAGGCCGCATCCTTATTTTTTTCAGCTTTGGCACGGATTTGCGCCGGGTCATCGCTGCCGGCAAGTTTGATGAGTTTGCCCATGGCAATGGAGGCTCTCCAAAGATGCATCCAGGCAAAAGTCACATCACCGGTAACTTCCAGGAAGGGATGGGAAAATGCATACGCATTTAAGATTTTATCTGACATGGCTGTTTTTGCCAGATACAGAGCGGTTTCGGTCAAACGGTTGAGCGCAGCTTCAAAATTCTCTGTGAGCTTGCTTAATGCGGGCACCCCTTTTGCCTCTGTCAGAGTTTTTTGCATCAGCCCGAGAAAGTCAATAAACGGTTTGCCCTTTTTCATTCCCAGTTTACGTCCCAGAAGGTCCATGGATTGGATGCCATTGGTTCCTTCGTAGATCATGAAGATCCGGCAATCCCTCATTAACTGCTCCACCGGGTACTCTTTAATATACCCGTAACCGCCAAAAACCTGAACACCGTGACTGGTAACTTCCAACGCCTTGTCGGTAATATACCCTTTTATTATCGGGGTCAGAATGGCGGTCAGGTCTTCAAGTCTTTCTTTTTCCGCAGGATCTGTAGCAAGTTCTTCCAGATCCTGAACATAACCGCCGTAATAGATGAGGCTCCGCATGCCGTCAACATAGGCTTTCATGTTCATCAGCTGGCGGCGGACATCCGGGTGCTCAATAATGGCGACATCCTTGGCATCCGGATCTTTTCCGGCAGTCAGATGCTTGCTCTGAATACGTACTCTGGCATAGTTTATTGCGTAAATGTATGACGCGGTTGATACGGCAAATCCCTGTAGGCCAACCAGCTGACGGGATTCATTCATTATCAGGAACATGGCACTCATGCCTTTGTTTTCTGCACCGATCAGTTCGCCAACGCAATTGCCTTTGCCGCCAAGGGTCAGAGAACATGTACAGTTCCCGTGAAGTCCCATTTTCTCTTCAATACCCGTGCAGACCACGTCATTGAATTCACCGAGACTGCCGTCATCATTGACACGGTATTTGGGTACCAGAAACAGGGAGATGCCACGGGTCCCTGCGGGAGCGCCTTCAATCCGGGCAAGGACCGGATGAATTATATTGCTGACCATATTGTGTTCACCGCCGGAGATGAAAATTTTAGATCCGGTAATAGAATACGTACCGTCTTCATTCTTTTTAGCCGTAGATTCCAGTGCGCCGACATCAGACCCGGCATTCGGCTCAGTGAGCAGCATGGTTCCAGCCCATTCACCGGTATAAATTTTTTCAAGATATGTTTTCTTTTGTTCTTCCGTGCCGATATTTTCAATCATCTTGCCGGCACCGTGAGTCAGGCCGTAATATAACATGAACGCCGGGTTGGCACCGTAGAAGTATTCATTGGCTGCAAGCGCTACGGTTTTGGGCATGCCCTGGCCGCCCCATTCCGGATCATCAATCATGCCGGGCCATTCGCCTTCATTAAACAGTTTAAATACCCGGTGATACTCTTCCGGAACCCGTACTTCACCGTTGTCAAACACACAGCCTTCATCACTGAGTTGCTGGGTTGGCAGAATTTCTTTTATTGCCAGCATTCGTGCTTCGGAAACAACCATGTCGACGGTTTTTTTGTTGAAATCCCGGAACTTTTCGTTTTTTGACAATCCGGCAACTTCTAGCTGCTCATGGAGGACAAAGTCCACATCTCTGCGATCTGCAATCATTTGTGCCATTGTTCTACATCTCCTTATTATAATTTTTTTCGTGCGTAGCCACGATAAATAGTTTTTATGATTCTGGCAAAAATTTTTAAAATAATCATGCGCTAAAGTCAAGGGGCTTCGAGGTGATTGAAAAGGATTCAACCTGAGGATTATTGTTAGAGAGCGATTGCCGCTGGAAATGGCAATCGCTCTGTTGTCTGGATTTCTTATAAAAAATATTTTGGCAGGTATGTTTTATTTTAGCCAGTCTTCAATTTCTTCGGCTTCATAAGTTTCCTGTTTTACTGATAAAGCAAGGTTAGCCATCAGGCCGGAATGCTTTTGTGCTTCAGGGTCTATTTGCATGTCCTTATGAAGCGCACGGGTTGTCCGGACACTTTCCAGGCTGTTTTTAAGGGCCGCACCAATGGCAGGCGCTGTGATAATATTCCCTTTATTCAGGCGGGGTTCAATGCCATTTTCCGCAGCTTCTTCGGCTATATGGGCCAGTTGTTTCATTTTGGTAAATGAAAAATCAATGATTTGCCATCCGGAAAGCCCGTTGCTCTGAAAAACCCATGCATCCCGAATGGCCTGTAGCATCTGGGTGTATTTTGCCTCCACAATCGTTTGAATCTTTTCCACAAGGCTTTCCGGCAGTTCATTCTCTTCCCCCGGAAGGCTTTCTGCCTGCTCCTGTGTCAGCTTGTCATGGATTTTCTGGAATTTTTTTGCATGTATTTCCGATTCCCATGCTTCGCGTTGAAGCACCCGTTTAATGTGCGGATCATCCATTAGATCCGCTTCCTTCATATAATGAGGAATTAATTTTTCTTCATACGCCACATAGGATTTGAATAGGGTTTTTCGGTTTGTCGGATCATGGGGATAAGGCGCCGGGATTAAATCCGGTTCTCCGCCCATCTTTCCGATAATCATCCCCAACCAGTGCATGTGCCACATTTCTTCCCGGGCACGTGACAGCAGGCTGGAACCGATGGGCGAATCTTCACCTTCAAGGTAGCTGTGAATCAGGTAACGGATAATGGCAGCATGTTCATCCGTAAGATCTCTGTTGAGCATATTAATGAGTTGTTTATTTTCCATTGTTTGTGCTCCTGTGATTTATGGTTTGAAGGCGTTGAAAAATAAAAAAGCCGGAAAACACAATGTGTGGCTTCCGGCGAATTGGTTTTTTGACTTTTGAATATTCTTTAGGGAGTCACAACAGCACTGTCAAAGGTGACCCAGTAGCCTTTGTCATAATTTTCTATGTTAAGAGAAATTTCCATGCCGCCCGCAACTCCAGCGCCCAGATCCCCAGGATCCGCAGTGATCGTCACAGGACCCAGATTGAGTATATGGCCATTGTATTCAGGGGTATTGTCATATGAATCGTCAATAGTACCGCTGAAACTGTTAAATACTGCTTTAATATCACCTTGAACATAGTCAAAGCCGAATTTGACGGATTTCAGTTGACGGCTTGCCGGGCTATTAATGTTTTCGAAAACAGCAGAAAAATAGAAACCTTCCCCATAAAAATCCTCTGTAGGATCCAAAAAACCGGCATTATCTGAGGCCGCACCTGATTCAATTTTTCCTATTTGAATATCTTCCCAGTCCTCGTCCCAGCCGTATGAAGGAGTAGGATCTTTGTAATCATATTCATCATGATACCCAAGTTTTAAAGAGTCGATTTCAGTATATGTAAATGCTCGTATATTAAACCATGCATTTGTTTCTGAAAGGTCGTCGTAGCCCAGATCTTTAATGGTAAAGCTGGAAAACCCTGTGGCATAGATGTCCAGCATTTCATCATCATTCATGGCTTTTAACTCACAAAAGCCACTGACTGGTAAAATAATGGCTATCAATACACAAGTAATAAACAAAAATAATATCTTATGAAGATTCATAAATAACTCCGTATATGGAAATATATTCAAGAATATTTCTTATAGATTTAGTTATTTTCCATTAATTGAGATAGGAAGTCAATAGAAAATAAATACAATTAAATCAGTTATATCTTTCTTTTTTTGATAGCGATGACGATACATATACTTGCGCCTCCCCAAGTCAGGGAGATGCCGAACATCATCATTAAAATAGCGCCAAGTGTCAAAATAACTTTCCTTTTTGGTCAAAAAATTAATGATTTATTGTAAGTGGTTTTTTCCATTTAATCAATGATAGAATTAAACTCAAAGAAACAGCGGAAATCCATACACCCCATCCAAGACCGGCAAGCGCTGCGAATGAATAATCCCCATAAGGCGTTTGAATATCACCGATAAAATTCTGAACAGCTGTAATGCCCAGGACGATGGGAGTCAGTATTTTAATGCAGAAATCCCACCAGGCTCCGACATGAAAATCTGAAATCGGATGGATATGATCTTTGACACTGTTGAGATTAAAAAACCATCCGAGCAGAATCACTTCAACCAACCCGGCAAAAACAATATTAAAATTATTAATAAAATGGTCAACAATGTCTAAAATCAAAAGTCCGCTGCCGGTGGTGAAAACAAGGCTCAATAACCCGGCAATAAGGCAGTAACCGGTGGCCACTTTTTTTCTGCTCAGATTAAATTTGTCCATGATACCGGACACCACTGTTTCGCTAATGGATATCTCAGATGACATACCGGCACAGACAATAGAAACGAAAAACAAAATTCCCACAACGGTTTTCATGAACGGAAGCTGATTGATTGCTTCGGGCAACGTGACAAATGCCAGAAAAACGCCGGACAGTTTGGCCGGCAACTCACCCCCGGACTGGTGCATCATAAAGCCGATGATGCTAAAGACGGTTATTCCCGAGAGCAGGCTGAATCCGCAATTTAAAAATCCGGTGATAAATGCATTGTTTACAATGTCTGATTTTTCAGGCAAGTAGCTTGAATAACATATCATAATTCCAAATGCGATGCTCAGTGAAAAAAAGATCTGACCATAAGCAGCAACCCACACACCGGCGTCCAGAATTCTTGAGAAATCGGGCTTGAACAGCAATTCAAGACCTTTTGATGCACCGGGCAGGGTAACGCTTCTGATGAGCAGTATCAGCAGGATAATAATGAGTATCGGCATAAAAATTTTATTTGATACTTCAATGCCTTTTTTGACACCGCTGTATAGCACGATAAAGTTGATAGACCAGACAATCATTACAGTGAATACAATCGGCAGGCGGATTCCGTCAAAATCAAATGGAGATCCGGTCAGGCCGAGAAAATTTTCCGTAAAAAAGACAATTGTATTCGAACCCCATGATTGTGAAAAAGAAAACCAGAGATAATTAAAAGCCCAGCCAATGATGACAACATAGTAAACAGAGATGACAAAACTGATGGCCAGCTGCCACCACCCAAGCCATTCCCATCGTTTATTCAGCCTGGCAAACGTTAAAGGGGCCGATCCTTTCATTTTATGCCCAATGCCGAATTCCAGTATCAGAATCGGAATCCCGGCGGTCAGCAAAGCAAAGAAATACGGAATAAGAAATGCACCGCCGCCATTGTCGTATGCCATATATGGAAATCGCCAGATGTTACCGAGGCCGATCGCAGAGCCGACTGCTGATAATATAAAACCGCTTCGGCTTCCCCATTGTTCGCGCTTCATTAAATAAGCCCCTTGCTTTAGGGCTTGTCCGGAAATAACTGCTACATTTTGATGCCGATCCATCCTGCCCGGCTGTGTTGCTCGTCGGTTGAATACGTAAGGTATTCGCCCTCCTTGCGCCTTGCCGGACAGTCGCCTCGACCCCAAAATTTGCAACACTTATTTCAGGACAAACCCTAAGGATAAAAACTCATATAGTTCGTTTTTCTTGAATCCTGACTGAACAATGATTTCTTTATTCGTTTTTTTCAGGCGCTTGATTTTTGATTCAACTGTCAGTGCCGGACCCCGTTCTCCGATTTCACAATGATACACCAGATCCAGCGTTTTACATGACCGCGTGAATTTAGCGCCGGTTGACAGTTTGTTTTTGTGTTCGTTTAAGCGCCTTTCTATATTTGTCGTGATCCCGGTATATAAAGCATTTTTTTCATTCCTTAAAATATACACCGCCCATAGGCCTTTTTTCAAATGATTCTTCATTACCCGTTTGACCGGACGGATTGATTTTTTTTAAATAGTTTGTTTCGAACTCTTTGCAGGAGATACGAAATCTCGGAAATCCCCAGAATATGGCTGGCAGAAATAAAGAGTGCGATAAAAATCGTTCCAATGATCAGGCAGACAAGAAAGCTGCCGGGCATCGTCATTGCATTGATATTGGCAAGAGCGGTTTTTCGGAACCACTCAAGACAGAGGCCCATCACAACACTTAATAAAATGATTTTAAAATAGAATTTCCGGACCTTGGGATATTCAATGTTACGGCTCTTTTTATTCCAGATGGTGTAGAGCATCAGAACCTGAATGATGGCAGCCAGGGAGACCGCTAAGGCAACCCCAGGTGCCCCCATTCTCTGCATCCCGAAATAATAAAGAGGCAAACTCAATACCACGGCAATAGTTCCATATATGGCGGGGAACAGCGTGTTTTGGATGGCAAAAAAACCTCTGACCACAACGGTCTGGGCGGCAAAGGCAAAAGCGCCCACCATAATATAAACCAGAACGTTGGATGTCAGAGCGGTGGCGGTTGCGTCAAATTGTCCGCGTTGAAACAGAATCAATATCACTTCATGGCGAAGCACCATGAACAATACGGAAAACGGAATGACCAGTGCCAGATACCGAAGCGTGTCATTCAGCAGCCGGTTCATTTCGGCTATTTTGTTTTCTGCGGCCAGGCGAGCCATAAACGGAAAAGACGCGACCCCCACGGCCTGGCCGAAAAATCCCACCAGCATAAGCATGACCCGCAGGCTGTAATTTAAGGCGGCAATACTGCCTTCAGGAAGAAAAGATCCGAAAAATTTGAGAAAAAATTCGGTTGAAAAAGTCATTGTCAGACCCAGCATCAAAGGCAGGGTCAGCAGAATGTATTTTCTAAAATCCGGGTGGTTGAAATCAAAAATAAATGAGAATTTCATGCCCACGCGCTTGGCGCCCCAGACCTGCAAAACAAAATTTCCGATAAATGATCCTGCCAGGACTCCCCATGAAAATCCGGCCATTCCAAACCTGTTATGCAGCATTATTCCGCCAACGATGATCCCTATGTTATAGAACAAGGGAGCCAGTGCCGGGACGGCAAATTTTTCTTTGGCAAACTGGACCGCGCTCAGCATACCGCCGGTGAAAAAGAAAAACTGGGCCGGCAGGATGATCCGGGTCATGTATATAGCGTCCGTTTTTACCAGCGGATCTTTTATGCCGGGAGCAAGAATGCCGATGAGTTCCGGGGTAAACCATTCTCCCAGAATGATTAGAATCAGCAATAAACTCCCAAACCCGTTAAGAACAATGGAAAAAACCTTCCACCCGTCGGTTTCCCGGTTTTCTGCCAGGTAATGGGAAAAAATAGGAATAAAAACGACAGATAAAAACCCGCTGGCAACGATGTGGTTTAGAATTTCAGGGAGTACAAAAGCAATCTGGTAGGCATCAACCGAAGCGCTCACACCGTCGGCACTGGCAATGACCATTTCCCGGAAAAGCCCGATCACCCGGCTTAAAAAAACCGATGCCATCATGATTAAAGAGGCGATTCCGACTTTTTGATATAACGATTTTGATGCAGGCATTATTTCCAATCAATTGCTGCTCATAAACGATAGACGGCTCATGCTTTTTTTAATTCCTCAGATATCGCTGCAATCTGGTTTGAAATATCCCGGACGTTCATTCTGCGGTTATCGATCCACCACTTTGCTTCCGTTTCATTATGCCATTTCGCGAAAAATTCTTCAAAAGCTTTGTCTGACACAGCTTTTTCATCATCATTTTTAAATGTAAGGCTTTGTTTAAGGTAGTTCACCTTATTAACCATTTCCCCCCGGATTTTTTCCGCCCATGAAATCATTTTCGCAGAACCGTTAAGTTCCTGAAAACCAATACTTTTATGGGCTTTTGAAAGTTCGGTGGTCTGTTTATCAAAATATTCTTTTTTGCATTTTTCACAATACCAGTCTTTCTTATCCGCAACAAAAAGGTTTTTTTCGTGGGAATCAAAAAGCTGTACCTTGAAGCGTGTTCGGCATGTTCGGCATTTTACGTCGTATGTATTCATGTCATCTGTCATTTCATTATTCGGCCGGAGATTCGACCAATCCTTTTGCTGAGGGTTTAATCTGTTAAAATTAAAGCGCGGAATCTTTAACAGATTCCGCGCTTTTTTATAAATAGTCTCTGGGCGGAAACCCCTAATTCGTGTTGTCATTACGAGAAGTGAAAAACGAACGACGAAGTAATCCCCTGTCGATAAGGAGATTGCTTCGGTCGTACCTCACTCGCAATGACAGAAAATACATGATTGAGGGGCTTTCCGTTCTACCACTAAATACAGGGGAACAGGGTGATTCAAAAAAATATAACGTTGGGGCCAGTTTCGATTACTCTTCCGGCTGCATTTCCGGGACAATAATCATATCAATGCGCCTGTTCATCGCGCGGCCCTCAGCCGTTGAATTTGATGCCAGGGGGCGTTCAGGTCCGTAGCCCACAGCAATAAGTTTTTTAGCCGGAAGCGTCTGATTGGCGATGAGGTATTGCCGGACGGATTCAGCTCTTTGCTGGGACAGGTGCTTGTTGCGTTCGAGTGTACCTGTGCTGTCCGTATGTCCTTCGAGCACAACCGACGGCTCACCAAAAGTTCGAATTGCCCGCTGAGCCTTGCTGAGCAGCAGGTAGTTGTTCGGCATGATGATAGCCTGGCCGACAGGGAACTGGATGCCTTTTAAACGGATAACCAGCTGATTTCCTTTTTTATATACATCGGCTTCATTGGCATCAAAGTCGTTTTGGACTTCAATAAATTTTCGATTAAATTGTCTTTCTGTTTCGAGTTTCTCCTCCATTGCATTTTTCTGCGCAATCAATCGTTCATTGGAAGCCTGTTCTTCTTTTGTTTTGCCTTCCAAAAATGCGATTTCCTGATTGAGTTCGCTCATGCGCTTATTATATTCAGTCTGGCAAGTTTCTATTTCAGCGCGTTTTAATTTTAATTGATCCGCCATAAATTGATTGTCATCCTGAAGAGACTGAATTGAACCTTCGATATTATCCACCTGTGTATAAAATTTTTGGTCACGCATGTCAGGAGCGCCAAGCTGAGTGGTGATCAGTTCTAACGTATCTTCGATATAAAATGCGATTTCTTCCGGCGGCATGGATGCTATGGTTTTGCACTGATTAGCGATGGCAAGGGCACGTTTGGCCATAAACAGATTATGTTGGGCCATTTTATACATTTTTTTCTTGGCATATCTGTTTTCAGAAATAAACGTGTCTGTTCCATTTAATAGTTTTTTTGCCACTGCAAACGATTCCGGTGCATACTGGGTAATGTCATCTTCTTCTGCCTGATTCAGTATGATTTTGACCTCACCAATAGTTTCTATTTTGATGGCCCGAAGCTCCACCTTTTTAAAAGCTTTATCAACATCAGGTGCGTTTTTTTGCGCATAGCCTACGTTATCTTTTTCAATGGCCTGGGTCAGACTTAAAAACTGGTTTTCAACCTCATGATAGTCTTCTTCCAGTTTGGTAGCGCCGGCGATTCGTGCTTTGTTCCGGCTTTCGATAACCTCTTCAAGGACGGCCCGGGCAACTTTAGCATTTGTTTCAGCATTTTGAAGATATGTCCTTGCCGTATCCGTATATTCCAGTACCACCGAGATATCACTTTCTTGTTCAGCTTTGTTTTTTGCTTTTAAATAGGCGTTTTCCGCTTTGGCAAACACGGCGGGAGACAGCACATCAATCTGATTTTGGCGGGCAACGGTAATTTCGTTTTCGATTTTATTAACTTCATCGATAGGGTTTATAACAGCCTCCGGGGAATCAGTATCCGGTTGAGGGGGCGTTGCGGCGCAGGCGAAAAGTAAAGCGGTTATAATAAATATGATAATCAACTTGACCGGTGATCGTTTGAACATGTTTGGTCTCCTTATACCGTTTTTATGAGCTCGTGAGGGTAGTCGATTAAAATGTGAAAAAAACTGAATGTATCAGATTTTCTATCTTTCAGGACATAAAATATATTTATTCAGTCAGTCAACAAAAATAAGGGGGTCTCTGATTTATCCCTTCACCATTGTATTCTTATCATATGCCGGATTTGATAAAGTACTGACATGATGAACCCTCCTTTCATATTTCACGATTAGAAGATTATATATCAAGAATATCAGATTTCTTTGAAAATGCGTAGGCTTTTTTATGCTTTTCAGCTTGTGGCTGAAAAATTGCTACAACGCAGTAGATGGGACTTTTTACGACGCCATCAAATTTGCAACCTGAAAAAAAAGTTATCCCCTTTTTTTCAGATACGCTTCAATCCTGCGCATGCCTTCTTCAATATTTTCCATGGAATTGGCATAAGAAAAACGGATATAGCCTTCACCGTTTTGGCCGAAATCAATCCCCGGGGTGACGCCGACATGGGCATTTTCCAGAATTTCAAAGGCGAGTTTGTATGAATCATTGCTCAGGTGTTTGGCGTTGGCAAATACATAAAATGCACCGGTTGGTTCAACTGTAATACCGAAACCAATCTCTCTGAGGCGCTTGATCATGTATTGCCGTCGCTGATCATAAATATTTTTCATGGCAGTGACATCATTCTGAGCGTGTTTTAATGCGGCAATCCCGGCCATCTGGACCATCGCATTGGCGGAGATAAAGAAGTTCTGCTGGATTTTCTGCATGGGCCGGATGAATGCTTTTGGGGCAATGACATATCCCAGGCGGAATCCGGTCATGGCATACAGTTTTGAAAATCCGTTAAATATAAATGCCCGGTCGGTAAATTCAAGAATAGAATGTGCCTTTTCACCGTATACGAGACCGTGATAGATTTCATCGGAAATAATGTACGGTGACAATTCGGCTATTTTTTGCATCCGATCGGTAGATAGCAGGTTGCCGGTAGGATTAGACGGGGAATTAATAAAAATCCCTTTTGTTTTTGCGGAAACTTTTTTTTGAATTGATGCTGTTCGATACTGAAAACCGTCATTTTCATATACGGGGACGGTCACCGGAACCCCTTTTAAAAATCTGATAAAGTTAGGATAACAGGCGTAATGGGGGTCTGAGATAATGACTTCATCGTTTTCCTCTAAAATGGCTGAAAAGAGCATGAACATAGCCGGAGACGTGCCGGAGGTGACGATGATCTGGTCCGGGTCAATTTTAACACAATAGGTGTCTGAATAGTATTCACAGATCGCTTCCCTGAGTTCAATGAGGCCGAGGCTGTGAGTATAATGGGTGTAACCGTCTTTTAATGCCTTTTCAGCCGCATCGATGATGCATTGGGGGGTGTCAAAATCAGGTTCCCCCACTTCCAGGTGAATGACGTTGATTCCCTGTCTTTCCATTTCGTGTGCTTTTTCCAGAACATCCATTACAATAAAAGATGTCATCTCAGCGGCGCGTTTTGCAATCATCGGTGTATCCTGTTGTTTCAATTTTAATATTCGGCTGTTGACAAACTCATAAAAAGTCAGATTCCGATGGCAAAGAAAAAAGCTCCACCAAT
>JAQIBZ010000051.1 GCA_027858815.1 Desulfobacteraceae bacterium | reverse complement strand
GTCAGATCCTGTCTCCAACTTAAAAAAGGCAGGACAATAGCCACATAAACTTTGATTTTTACATTTTCTACATGCAAATTCAAGCGGAACTTTCTTTTCTTTGATTTTCGGTATTTTGTTTTCCCAACCGTCAGAAAACAAGCCATGTAAGAGGTCATATGAAACATGGCCCGTCATAATGCAAGGACTCAACATGCCGACAGAATCGATATGAAAATTGGTCACTCCGGCCCCGCAGTCATAAAGTACATCAGACAATTCGATATTCTTCATCCGCCGGTAGAATTCTTCCCATTTTGATCTTCTATCAGGTGATGAAAGATCTTTCTCTACAATGATTTCAGGCGATACCCGATATTCAACCGGAGATCTCTCACCATTCAACCGAGGAAAAATCATGGCATCAAACCTGAACTTCAATCCACGATCATCCGATATTTTCTGAATTAAATCAAATTCATGCTGATTTTTTGTCATTAATATTGTTTTTAACTGGGTCCTGATACCATGATTGCTCAGCTTTTCAATGCCTGCCATGGTTTTTTTAAACCCATCTATACGACCGGTTATGGACTTATAAGTTTCCGCTGTTGAGCCATAAAGGGATACTTCCACCACCTGCGGCGGAAATTCTTTAAATACGTCCAGAATTTCATTGGATATCAGAGAGCCATTGGTAAACACAGTGACCAGCATACCGCGTTTAACTGCATGGCGATATATATCGATAAAATCTTTTCTCAGCAGCGGTTCCCCTCCGGTAAACAATAAAAACAGGCACCCGGCTTCAACAATTTCATCAATAATTTTTATCCACTGGCTGGTATTTAATTCATTCCTTAAAATATCTGAGGATGTTCTCATATCACCCAGATAACAATGGATACAGTTGAAATTGCATTGCCGTGTGAGTTCAATGCTTCCGTTAACAGGTATTCGCTGCTGCCTGACCTTTCGGACAAAATCCAGATAAAATGCATCAGGATCTAATAAACTAGGTTGCGTACATTCCATTATACGGATTTCTTTTCCATATCTACCTCACAAATTAAATCAAGCTTCTGTAATTCCAGAACAAAATCAACAATATCCTTTCCAGATTCAGCCCGGCTGACGTCAAAATTTTCCACTATATCCACCCGGATCGATTCCAAGGTGGCATTTCCTTCCAGATGCTGCCAGACAAATTCCGCCACCGGGTTTAGCATAAAGAGCATCTGCATATCTGCGACATTTCCACAAATGGGTACAAGTATCGTTTCATCCGCTATTTTCCGGCATACAATATCCTGATTCCGTTGATAGACTTTTCCCAAAAATTTGATTGATTCATTCATTTACTGATTCATTCATTTTAAAAGGGTTTTAATTGACTTTCAGCGCCGGATCTCCCAGAAGATTGTAAATACGCAGCATATTGGGATTATCCACTGGACCGTTGCTATTATAATTTTCCAACGCCTGTTTTACCGCGTGCCCCAGATCAAGATCACCGGCAGCTTCCATAAATATGACGGAAAACAGTTCCTGATTCATCTTCACTGCTTCACTGTTTATCGAAAGCCCGCTCGGCGCCCAGATTGCGATGGCTCCGGATCCGTCTTTTAACATCAGCACTTCACCAAGGGAATCGAACAGAGGATAGTCAAAACCGCCCACCAGGCATGTTAATGCCAGATAAATCGGATACTGGCTGTTTGACAATAAATTCTGATCCCCTACTGTATCCTCTATGGCGAAAAAGTCAGACATCCGATCATATCCACCGTGCCCGATATAATTCACCAGAAATGCTCCGTTGTCGCTGTTTACACTGGTGACAAACTGATTCTGCATCTGAGTTTTACTTAAACCCGGATAATAAATTTTATCAACCGTATAATCCGCTGAAACCAAGGCGGCCAGATTGTCACTGTCTGCCGGAAAATTGTTAATCGATACCGAGTCCGGGTTATCCGCCACCATGAGGACATGTTTGTCGGATATGGCAAGAGATAATTCATAGGCCTCGATTTTTGCCACCACGGCTTCAACTTCGGCATTTGTTTTTGCAGGAATCCGCCCCAGGGCGATATCGGCCAGACCATCCCCGTCCACATCACTGTAAAGGGAGTCTGAACCATAAAGGCCATAAGGTGTATTGACCATCACCACAGGTATCAGATTGTCGACATCGGGAATAAATTCGTATGCCGCTAAAACTTCCTTAAAATCATAGGACCCATGTCCCACCAAAACCACATATTGCGGTGCGGATGCCCAGTTGCTTAATGCAAAAGCAATAAAATTTCTGATCGCAAAGGGGTCATAAATACCGTCTGAAAATTCATCAAACACATTCGTGAGCGTTACCACCATGGTGGAAAGTCCCCGGGTCTCCCGGTAAGCTGCCAGAGATTGTGCGCCTGCTGCCAGCTCATCGGCCGTAATCACAATGTATTGCGCTGAATTTTGTTCGTTTCTCAAATCAGAAGGTTCATCATAGATCATGGCATCCGGTTCTTTTTGCGTATTCAGATCTGCGCCAAGATACCCTATATTTTCAGCGGAAGGCACAAATGTCACTTTTCCATTTGCAGCATCAATATCGAAACCCGTCACCTGTTTCGGATGCAAGGGATCAGATATTTCAAACAATGCAATATCCGCACCGGTAAATCCCGAAATGGTGATCACATCATTATCAGATGAGTTACAAACCAGGCGGCTATCGATTGCAACGTACATCTTTTGATACGCTAAATCAAACGAATCAAGCCCGAGCGCTTCCCCATCACCGTTATTCATTCCCTGAATATTGATTGTATTGGCACCGTCAAATAATTTTTCCTGGGCAAATTTAAAGGTTGCCGTTTTTGCATCAAACCCGTTCCAACCGACAGGTCCCAGCAACTGCTCATTTGCCGTGCCGGCATTTAAGGTAAGTGTTATCTGATGGTCATGATTGCTCAGCCCCTGGAGATTGACAGTTAATTCCGCTGTAAAATCTCCGACCGCAACGCCGGCAACGTCGATGGGAAATTCACTAATTCCAAGATTGGGGGCTCCGGACCAGAACTGCTCCCAGAACCAGAAGTCTTCCGTGGCAATGTCCACATCACTCGTCCACCATGTTTCTTCTTCAAAATGCTCGGATACGGTAAATGCCTTACCTTCACCTGATGTCGTCGGCACATCCGTTTCGACCGTTCCCATACCATCCGTCAGATTATGACCGATATTTGCCTCCCGGTTCAAAATATAAACCACTTCCGCCAGATCCACCTGGTTGTTCCCATTGACATCCGCGCCGGATGCCGCATAATCAGACCTCACATCCACTGAATTGCTTGCCAGCACATTCAAACCGATAACAAGATCGGCCAAATCAGTTATTCTGTCACCATTGACATCGCCTTTTGCCGAGGGCGATAGCTGAATCCAGTAGACATTCACATCCGTATAAATGGATGTAAAAGACTCACCGTAAAAATAAATACCGCTGTTATCTTCTGCCGGAAGATAATCAACCGAACTGCCCATGTTTGACATCCGTACATGATTACTGCCGATGAATCCTGTGATCAAATCGACTTCAACCCCCACGATATCGGCGATGGTATCCGCACCCACCCAGTAAAAACCAGGCTCTGAGACCATTATTTTAATTTCATCATTGGGTTCAGAAGTATCATTTCCTGACACAACCATTAATGTCTGCTGCCTGGAAGAAGCTTTCAATTCCGTGAACACCGATTTTTTAGAAATTTTCATGGATTTTGATTCATTTTTCACATCTTTGTACGTTGGATCATACACGATCATATCCATATCCCGGAGTTTGCGGGCAAAGTTTCCCTGCATTAAACGCATGGATATATCAGATTCTGAGGCCAAGTCCTCGCCGTCAGATGATTGAAGACCTTTTTCAATCGTTATGGTATACGGTCCGTATACTTCTCTGCCACCCGATGCCAGGATTTCTTCTAACTGATACACATATGTTTCGCCTATGACTGCCAACGGGTCCGGAACCTGATATAAGCCGCCGTGGGGTACAATCACCGCCGGAATTGGCTTTGGGTTCAGCTTTTTAAATTTACCGGATAAATCCTGCCGCAGCAGATTAAAGCCCCGGGTACCGATTTCCGCGACAGTTTCCCATTCCACGATCACCTGACCATTGGACGCGTATGCTGTTAGATAGGACAGCACCACATACGTGGGATTTGATTTATAATAACCAAAATCAATATCCGAGACATTCACCGTGGTCGTGACCACCGTTTCCTGATCATTGTAGGTTGTGGTCCCGTCCGTGGCCCCTTCCGTCTTTTCATAGGTGGTGGAATACCCGTTTAGCACCCCGTTGGTATCGGTGATTTTAACCGTATACGTGGTGTTCCCGGGAACCGAATTAAAGGAATAATACCCGTTGGCGTCTGTATCGACTTCCGCGATAAGATCCGTACCATCAAAAAGCTGGACGGTCACGATTTCAAATCCGTCTTCACCACCGCTTTCATCATCCCCGTCCTGGTTCACGTCGTCCCAAATGCGCCCGGAAATATCCACGGGAATATTGGGTTCATATCCGAAATCCGCATTTAAATTACTCGCACCGCTGGTTATGGTTTCACTCTGCTGATCCCCGGATGCGGACGTATCGTCATCAATGGTGGTTCGCGTAAAATTGCTCAGCACCGACTGCCCGGCGGCAATGTGTGCAATATAGTCGTCGTCATCTAATCCGGCAAACATATATTTTCCGTAGCCATCCGTGGTGGTTTCCCCGATATATGTATCCGTCGACGTGTCCAGACCGGTGGTGCCGTCATCATCCAGATAAAGCTGAACAGTCACACCCGCGATTCCGGATTCTCCGGCATCCTGAACCCCATCCCCATCGCTGTCATTCCAGACAAAATCCCCGATGCTGCGGGAAACGTTGTATCCAAAATTGGGTGCCAGGGGAGACATAAAATCGATATCTGCGGTCAAGGTGCCGGGCATCTGATAATCCCCGTCCTGGGCAGACGTTGTGGTTCCGTAATAGTCTGTGAGCACACTATTTTGATCGGTCGCTTCCCAGGAATACCGGACATCGTCCGGCACGCCGGTGAATGCAAAATCACCATTGGCATCCGTGGTGGTCAGGGCAATGATGTTATTGCTGTTATCCCGGAGCACCACAGTGACATTGGCAATGCCGGATTCCGACCCATCCTGAATCCCGTTATTGGTTGTCCCGCCGCCGGCACCATTATCCAGCCACACGCGATCTTTAATGCTATGAGTGGTGCCGGAACTATTCTGTACAAATCCAAAATCATTGTTCAGATAGCTGCCCTCATCTGCGGCATCGATGATGCTGTAAATGCCTGCAGTCGTGATGTCGTATGCGGACAGGGCTGTCTGGGTTTCATCAATATAGACAATATAATCCTGGGAACCTGTTGCGGTGACGCCGGTAAACTGGTAACTGCCGTCGGCCGCGGTGGTGGTTTCCACATAGGTTTCACTCCCGTCAATGACCCCATCGCCATCACTATCGGTATATAATCTGACTAAAATACCGCCAAACCCCGGTTCTCCCGCGTCCTGAAAACCGTCACCGTCCGCGTCACTCCAGACGCGGTCGCCGATAATGGCGGTATCAGTATCCGGCTGATACCCGATGTCTGCATCCAGGTATTCGGTAACAGGTTCGCCTATAACTGTATATGTGATATCAAAATCATCCACATAAAAATCTTCGTCTCCTTTGGTATATGTATCGGTTCGAAACCGGATAATGCGGTCACTTGCGGAAGCATAAGCCGTCAGATCGATGTTCTCCTGTCCCGTTGAGACACCTGCAAAACCGGTATAGGTTGCCAGGATCGTATACAAACTGCCGCCATCCGTGCTGATATCCAGAATAATCCAATCTCCGGTATCCACCCCTATAGATGTCCGCCAGTCAAAACTCAGGGTGGCCGAATCAGCATTTGCCGGTATATTAAACGACCGCCGGATATGGTCTTCATCTCCATTTTTTTCCATGGAAATAGATAACTCTCCGTCTGTGGTAATAAAAATATTACCACTAGTCGCACCGCCACCATCATTGTCATTTTCAATCCATGGACTTGATGACCAGTCAATAGTGCCAGTGACATATCCATCGTAAACCCTTGATCCGAATTCATCCCGATAGCTTCCCGTCGTGCTCGCACCACCAAGATCAAAGGAACCCGTACGGTCGTCGGTCCGGCTATCCGTGGTCTGGGTCAATCCGGATGGCAGCCCGCTGGTAATTTCCACATAGTAACCGGAATCAAACGCGACATTGGAAAACAGATAGTACCCGTTACTGTCCGTGGTGGCCGTTAAAAGAGGAGTTCCGTATTCATTTTTTAAAGTGACTTCAATGCCGGCCAGACCGGATTCACCCACGTCTTCCACTCCGTCCCCGTCAGTGTCCAGCCATATCCGGTTACCGACGGTGCCGCTCTCGGTACTCGAATTTAAAGTAATATTCTGAACATCATCACATATTGACAAGGAAATTTCATTGGTCGTAACACAGGCTTCGTTGACGATTGTATCAATACCCGTGGCCAGGGGGTCATCCACGGTAACATCAAAGGTCAGGGTCAGGGAGCCGCCGGGGGACAGGCTGTACCCGTCGCCGGATGAAACAAAATTGGGCGGATCATTGGCTAATACTCTGCCATTGGCCTTCACGGATACGTCATCAATATACCATCCTCCCCACTGCCAGCCCCAATCCGAATTAATATACCAGCGCCACTGAACACTGCTCTCGCCGGCGGCATATGCCGCGGCATTTTCCGTGTACTGAGACCATGCCGTATCCGTTCGGGTGGCCTCATTATCTAAAACAAAGATATCGACCCACCCGCTGCCGATGTTATATTGAAAGTAGGCCTCGTCATAATTTTCACCTTCAATTTCAAGCCACTCCCAGTATGAAATCTCCACCGATGTCATTTGGGAAAAATCATAGGTCGGCGAATACAGAAAAATCCCTGCATCAATATCATTACTGTACAAATCATCCAGATCCGTGCCCCAGCAGTTCACCCCGGCACCAGATGTATGATCATCGTCCGGGCCGCCACCGTTACAATTTGCGCCACATTTTCCAGCATCTGCCGGAGAAACGGTCGCCGGATTCCCCCGCTCCCAGTTCATTGCTCCCGTGCCATCTGCCGTACCCGTGGTAAATCCCTGGTCACCGGATTCAAAATCAAAAAAATCGACAATCGGTGTGGGAGCGGCGCCTCCTGTTGAGACCGCTGATGTTCCGTCCACATAGGTGACGCCCTGGGGCAAGGCATCATAAATGGCGATGCTGGTGAGATCGCTTGCCGCGGTCGCCGGATTACTCACCACCACCGAATAAGTAAATGTATCTCCGGGGCTCAACGGATCCGTGCCCCCGGTGGTTTTAACAATGCCCACCACCGCATCCCCATAGGTGACAAACGCAAAATCCGAGGCCCTGAAGTCCTGGGTCACCCCCCCCACCGTCCGCTGACCCCAGACGCTGACTTCATTTCTGCTCAAGTCCCCGTCAAGAAATGTGTCGACCGTGGTCCGGGCCGTAAAGGTGATGGTGATGATCTGATTTTCGGCAAGATTTGCATAGCTTCCAAATACGTCACTCCCGCTCCAGGTCAGGGTGTTGTCGCCGGTGCTGTTGCCGTCGTCTGCAGTGGCCCCGGTTACGTCCGTCCCATCTGGCCGGGTGATAACGGTATTGCCTTCAACATATTCCCACCCGGCCGACAGGGTGTCGGTGACTTCAATGCCATCCACCGTGTATTTGAATGAGGAAATCTCAAGCGTAAAGATCATCTCCTCGCCGATGGTTTGGGCAGCCAGAATCGGCGGATTGACGTTTTTTCTCACCTTGAGGACCAGGTCAATGAAATCTTCACCCGGGATGCAGACATACCCCAGATCGCCCGATGTCGCCTGGGCCGGGGCCGTATCCGGATTCTGGCCGTAGGCCATGGTGTACTCCCCCGTTGCCCAGAAACGGGCACCGGACAGGTCGCCGTCAACCGTATCGGTTATGTATTGGGTTTCAAGGCGGTCTAAGTTATAGGTATAGTCCACTGTCCCGTCGTTATTGCGGTCAACGAACACGGTGGTATTATCCTGAACGACGGTAAGAAACACGCCGCTGTCATTACCATCCGCACCGCCGGGAGCCGATCCCAGATAATGCTCTTTATAAAGAAGCGTGGTGGGAAGAAGGCTGTATGCCCATTCATTGGTTGGTCCGGTGGAATCAATCGTGGAAACCCCCCAGAACACACCGTCACCACTCAGGTAGACGCCGCCGCCTTCAGGCAAGGCACCAGCGCCCGCCCCATTCCGAAAAGACCGGGTCGCGCCGGCGTTAATCGTAAAGCTGCCGGTAGTTGTTCGAGTTTCCCAGCTTATTGTTAATGTGGATGCATTCGGATTATACAAAAAAATATCGGTAATGGTTCCATTGGTCGGTTCATCGACGGGGGCGTAATAATCCGTGGTCCAATACCCTCTGGGAAACGCGCTGATGCCCCGGGCTTCATAGTTCTCACTCGGATCACCAACAATGAACTTCACCTGAAGGGTTGAACTGCCATCTATGACCATGCCGCTGTTGACTGTCGCCCTTGCACCAAAGGGAGGCAACGGGGTAGAAGTAGTAGGGACATTTCCCAAAAAAAAGGACTCTCCCGCCTGTAGGGTCACCACTGTCGTATCAACACCATCGTTGGTGTCGCCGTCAAAATTCCGGTCAAGTTTGTCCGGGGTCCCATCATGGTTCAGGTCGACAGTGAACGTCGTATTGTTTTCAGTTGCCTGAATGAGAACAAACGTTCGAATAAAATCTGCATATGTTCCGGAAAGATTTTCGCCAAAAGGCGAAATATAAGTTTTGAGCTGGGGCTTGACCGGATATATCTCCCACGAGCACGCCTCAACAGAACGTCCGCGGTCCTCAAGCCATGAGGACCGGGTGACGGTCACCTCACCGCCGGCCACGTAGATATGGTCCCTACCGTCGTAATAGGTATTTGCCAAATTACGGGGAATGACGATACCGTTTAGCGGCGTGTCATCAAACACCCGTACAGTACCGGCGGTGGCCAGGGTAAACGTTTCATCCGCGGTTAAAGGATTGTTCTTATCAAAATCAAGGCCGTCTTCCCAATGGTCATAGTAAACCTGGACATCGTCACTCCAGGCGGTAATGACGATCTGCGCGTGGGTGCGGCCATTTGTCGCATTCGTACCAAATGACCGGAGGGCCAGGGACATGCTGTCCTCATCACCGGGGACATAATACTCTGAATACCCGGATACAGAGACCCCAAATGCCTGGGAGGCCGTCAATACGAATAAACAGAAAATACAAAATAAAAAAAATGCCATTGTCTGTCTATTATGCGATAATTTCACTTCTTCTTCCTCTTTTATATCTGAATTATCATCAAAGATTTACTATCTATTC